>CBIFWW010000011.1:0-41100 GCA_966186435.1 uncultured Enterobacteriaceae bacterium | reverse complement strand
AATTTTGCTATTAGTCTGACGGCGTTGTTTTCCGGCTGCTTTATTGTGGCAGCCGGGGGCATTGCCGATACCCTGGGCCGCCGCCGCGTAGCCTATGCAGGGTACTGGCTGAGTGTGATGGGTTGTCTGATGATTATCTGCGCCCGGGAGGAGATCCTGTTCTCCCTGGGGCGGATAGTACAAGGGCTTTCAGCGGCCTGTATCATGCCGTCGACCCTGGCATTAATCAAAACATGGTATCAAGATCACGCCAGGCAGAAAGCATTGAGCTACTGGTCTATTGGCTCCTGGGGCGGTTCCGGGCTATGTGCGCTGGTGAGTGGCATCATTGCTACCTGGGCTAACTGGCGCTGGATTTTCGTGGTGTCCATACTCTTTGCGTTGGTGGGGATGGTATTAATTCGGCACTGCCCGGAATCCAAAGTCACCTCAGGCAAGCGGCATAGCTTTGATTATGGCGGCCTGACGACCTTTGTGGTGATGATGATTGCTTTAAGTATGTTGATCACCAATGTAGCCCGCTGGGGCTGGCATAATCCCAATACCTGGTGTGCGTTGGGTATCATGTTGGTGGCCTTGGTGCTTTTTGTGTGCATCGAGCGTAACCGCCGGGCCGACTGCTTTATCGATTTCAGTCTCTTAGGCAACCGTAGCTACAGCGCAGCGGTGTTATCAAACTTCCTGATGAACTGCGCCGGCGGCACGCTAATGATAGCCTTTATGTATATCCAGATGGGGAGAGGGTTTAGCCCCTTTGGCTCTGGCGTATTAACGGCCGGTTATTTGGTCGCAGTGCTGGCCAGCATTCGCATTGGGGAAAAAATGGTACAGCGCATGGGGGCACGGCAACCGATGATGATGGCCGCGCTGACTGCGGCAATGGGGATCCTGATGATGAGCCTCACCTTCCTCAACACGCCCGTGTATGTGGTGGTGGTATTTCTCGGCTTTATCCTGTTTGGTATTGGCCTTGGGTTATATGCCACCCCCTCCACAGATACCGCCGTGGATAGCGCGCCAGCAGATAAAGCCGGGGTCGCCTCCGGTATTTATAAAATGGCCAGTTCATTGGGCGCGGCATTTGGTCTGGCGATTTCCGGCACCGTATTTACCAGCCTGAAAGTGGCCGGGTATGACCTGGCGGCCTCCGCTGGCTTGATATTTAACGCCGCTTTTTGCCTGATCGCATTGCTGTGCGTGGCGTTGATCCTGCCGGGGAAATCCAGCCATTCCAATGTCAACCTGGTATCGTGATGTGGGCCGCCTTACAGGGCGGCTTTTTTACCGTAGCATTCGCACTTTTGACGCGAAAAAACGCCCTAATAATCAATCTTCGACTACGATTTCCCTATATTTGTGTCACCCAATGGTGAGCACGCTGATGGAGAAACGTTGATGATAAACACGGTCTTACCGCGCCGCGCTGCGGTTTTTCTTGCCGTTCAGCTGGCCTTAGGCGCAACGTGGGTTATTTCCCCGCAAGCTCTGGCAGAAGAAGCCACCAACACCCCAGCCCCGGCAGCGCAACAAAAACCCTGGCCGCAAACCCCGGATGTACTGTTTGGCCCCCTCTATGCCGATGTGCAAAACGCCAAACTGTTCCCTGACCAAAAAACCTTTGCCGATGCAGTGCCGATAAGCGATCCGCTGATGATCCTCGCCGATTACCGGATGCAGCAGCATCTGGGAGGCTTTGATTTGCGCCACTTTGTGAAAATGAACTTTATTCTGCCGAAGGAGGGCGAAAAGTATGTGCCCCCGGCGGGCCAAAGCCTGCGTAAGCATATTGAAGATCTATGGCCGGTATTAACCCGCTCTACTACCGAGGTCAAACAGTGGGATTCTTTACTGCCGCTGCCGAAGCCCTATGTAGTGCCCGGCGGCCGCTTCCGCGAGGTCTATTACTGGGATAGTTATTTCACCATGATGGGGCTGGCGGAAAGCGGCCACTGGGATAAAGTCCAGGATATGGTGGATAACTTCGCCAATGAGATTGATACCTGGGGCCACATTCCCAATGGTAACCGCAGCTACTATCTGAGCCGCTCCCAGCCGCCGTTCTTCGCCATGATGGTGGAGCTGCTAGCTCAGCACGATAAAGACGCCCTTGCCCATTATCTGCCGCAGCTTAAAGCCGAATATGCCTACTGGATGGACGGGGCCGATAGCCTGAAAAATGGCGATAGACACAAGCGGGCGGTCAAAATGAAGGACGGCAGCGTGCTGAACCGCTACTGGGACGATCTAGACACCCCACGGCCAGAATCCTGGCTGGCTGATGTCAACACCGCCAAAGCCAACCCCGACCGCCCGGCTACCGAAATTTACCGAGACTTGCGCTCTGCGGCGGCCTCCGGCTGGGATTTCAGTTCACGCTGGCTGGATTCACCCAATAAGCTGGATACCATCCGCACCACCAGCATTGTGCCGGTGGATCTCAACGCCCTGATGTTCCAGATGGAGATGACCTTATCCCATGCCAGCAAGGCCGCCGGGGATACTGCCGAAGCCCAACGTTATGATGAACTAGCGAAGGCCCGCCAGAAAGCGATGGCAACCTGGCTATGGAACAGCAAAGCCGGTTACTACGCTGATTACGATCTCAAGCACCATGCTGTGCGCAACCAGCTAACTGCCGCCGCCCTGTTCCCGCTGTATGTTAACGCCGCCAGCCAGGACCGCGCCGCCCGTGTAGCCCAGGCTACACGGGAGAAACTGCTGAAACCGGGTGGGCTTGCCACCACTACCGAAAACACCGGCCAACAGTGGGACGCCCCCAATGGCTGGGCGCCGCTCCAGTGGGTGGCTTCCGTGGGGCTGGACAATTACCACCAGAACGCCCTGGCGGAAGATCTGCGCTGGCGCTTTCTGACCAACGTGCAGCATACCTATAATAGCCAGCAGAAGCTGGTGGAGAAATACGATGTCTCCAGCACCGGTGGCGGTGGCGGGGAATACCCGTTGCAGGATGGATTTGGCTGGAGTAACGGGGTGACCTTGATGATGCTGGATCAGGTATGCACGCAGGATAAGCCTTGCGATAATGTGCCTGATGCGCCTCCGGCCAAAACCCCGGCGGCGGATAAACCGGCTGCCAGCCAGCCAGCACAACCGGCTAGCGCGCAGTAAAGACCAAAAAAAACGGCCCCGAGGGGCCGTTTTTCATAACAGGACGTTATCAACGGCGATTGCGGAAGAAACGGAAAATCGCCAGCACGATAATCGCACCGATCACGGCAACGAAGAAGCTTGGACGGTTATGCATACCGGCAGCGTTGCCGCCAATGTGCAGCGCGGTAGCAATCCAACCACCGAGAACCGCACCGACGATACCCAGGCCACAGGTGATGAAGAAACCACCGCCATCTTTGCCAGGCATGATTAATTTAGCGATTACACCCACAACCAGACCGAAGAAAATCCAGGCCAGAATACTCATTTTGACACCCTCAAGATTATTATGTTGCTGCATGCCACCGGGCCATTGGTCTTCCCCTGACACCGATGAAAACGCCTTAAGTATATGCTCAGCGTTAGAAAAATGTGACATGGCTCACCCCTGAAGTCTGTTGCGGCCCTAAAAAAAGGAATTTTCTTAAGTTTCTCAGCCAGATTCCGATAACAACTGCATTACATTGCGGTTTGAGGATGCCATCAGGGTGAGCAAATACCACGAGCAGTTTTTGAAAAACACGCCCCTGGGGGTGCTGAGCGTATTACGTGAGCTTCATCATCATCAGCTGCCTGTCAGCTTGTCCTGGCCCGGTGGCCAGCTAATCAGCCGCATCCTCTCCCTGGCCCTCGACACCATCGTACTCGACCACGGTAGTCAGGCAGAGGGTAACCGACTGGTGACGCAGGCAGAAAAGGTGGAAGTCAGTGCCGAAACCCAGGGGGCCAAAGTTGAATTCACCCTACAGGGCCTGCGCAATGGGGAGTTTGATGGCCTACCCGCCTTCAGTAGCCCGATGCCGCAAAGCTTATGGTTTATACAGCGGCGAGCCTGGTTCCGGGTCAATACCCCCCTCACCCCGCCCTGGCGGGCTAAAGCCAGTTTGCCCGACGGATCTTTGCTCACCTTTCAGCTATGTGATTTGTCATTAGGGGGCTTGGGTGGCCTGGTGGACGGCACCTTATCCGGGGAAGTTAAAGCAGGAATGCAGTTTAGCCGGGTGGAAGTGGATATGGTGGAATGGGGGCGTCATCGGCTGGATATGCAGCTGCTGGCGATTTCTGAGCGCCGAATCGTCAATAGCAAGAACGAAACCCGCGTCACCCCCCGTCTTAGCTTCCGGTTTATCAATTTAAGCCCTACGGCGGAGCGGGATTTACAGCGGATTATTTTTGCTTTGGAAAAAGCGGCCCGCCAGAAGGCGAGCCAGGCGCGGTAGCTATTCGGCATTCATCGCTTTAGTGATCTTCCACAGGTAGCGCGGAGCCTGTGGGGATGGGTGGTTTTTCACCACATGGTCGAAGAATTCATCGGCGGAAAGATTGTTAATTTTGCCAATGGCCGCTTTACGGTCTGAGGAGAAGGTCCGCAGCAGCGCACCGGCCCCGTTGGCGTAGGAGACAATCAGCGCATATTGCATCACTTCTGGATCTTGAATACCCGCCAGGCTGCCATGTTCCATAATGCTCAGGTAGGCGGTGCCGGTGGAGATATTACGCTCGGGGTTTTTTAACTCACTCATGGAGGGTTGGCCGCTCCAGCCCATATGGCGCCAGACATCCAGCCCGGCAGTAGACGGTTTGATTTGCATTAGCCCCACGGCCCCGGATTTACTCACCACCGCCGGGTTACCACCGGATTCTACCGCCACAATGGCAATCACCAAACGGGGGCTAACCCCCCAGGCTTGACCCGCTTGTTGGGCGATGGGCATCCATTTCATCGCCCGGGCAACCGGCACAGTAGGATCGTAAGGCGGTTGCTGGTAATTACTGTGACCGGCGCACCCGGCGAGGAACAGTGCCAGGATAATCAAGAGTCTACATTTCACACGACTTTCCTTTTTAAAAAACCAGGCGGGCAGCCTGATGCGGATGACAACCGCAAATGTAAACGGCATGATAACTAATTCGTTTTGTAAGTCAGCAGGAAAATATCATGCACGTCATCTATCTGATTGCCCCCTCAGGCTATTGCATCCAACAGCAGGCTGCGCAACGGGGCGTTACTCGCCTGGAGCAGGCTGGGCATCGGGTACTCAATCAACAAGCTATTACCCGCCGTTTTCAGCGCTTTGCCGGCCCTGATGATGCGCGGCTGGCGGAGCTTGAAGGGCTTTTAGCCTTACCGGATGGGGTGGAAATTGTAATACCAGTACGAGGTGGCTATGGTGCCAGCCGCTTACTGGAGCGGGCCGACTTCCCTGCCCTGGCTGAGGCAATTCGGCAGAAAAATCTGATTGTGTGTGGCCATAGTGATTTCACCGCGCTACAGGCCGGATTATTCAATGCCGGGGCTATCACCTTTAGTGGGCCGATGCTGGCCGGGAATTTTGGGGCGGAGACCATGAACGCCTTTACCTGGCACCACTTCTGGCAAGCCATCAGCCAACCGAAATTCACCCTGAACTGGCAGACGCCTGGCTCGGCATTGCAGGTTGCAGGCACCCTGTGGGGCGGTAATCTGGCGATGCTGGCCTCGCTGATGGGCACACGCTTCTTCCCGCAGGTTGAAAACGGCATTTTGGTGGTGGAAGACATCAACGAGCATCCTTATAAGATAGAGAGGATGCTATTGCAGCTATATCACAGTGGGATTTTGAATAAACAGCGGGCTTTAATCTTGGGTAGCTTCACCGCCAGTGAACCAAACAGCTATGATGATGGGTATGATTTTGACACAATGGTCAGAGAGTTACGGGAGCGGCTGAGTATTCCGGTGCTAACCGGGCTGGCCTTCGGCCACGAGCAAGATACCGTGACATTGCCCCTCGGCGCTCAGGCCACGCTGTCCCACGATGGCATCCGCGCCAGTTTGGCACTTTATGGGCATCCCACAATTATCGGTTAACAATTTCAGGAAGGAGTACCTTAACGTTGGAAAGCGGGACCATCATTAATCTGTTTATTCTCTGTTCGGTCCTGGTGACCTGTAGCATCCTGCTAAGTTCCTTCTCCTCCCGTTTAGGTATCCCGATTCTGGTGATCTTCCTGGCGATAGGTATGCTCGCCGGGGTGGATGGCCTGGGGGGGATCCCCTTTGATAATTACCCTTCCGCCTGGTTGGTGAGTAACCTGGCCCTGGCAGTGATCCTGCTGGATGGTGGGATGCGTACCCAGGCCAGCTCCTTCCGGGTGGCACTCGGCCCGGCCCTCTCGCTGGCAACGGTAGGCGTATTAGTCACTTCCGGCCTCACCGGGATAGCGGCGGCCTGGTTATTCAACCTGCCAATAATTGAGGGTCTGCTGATTGGGGCCATTGTGGGGTCCACCGATGCGGCAGCGGTGTTTTCTATGCTGGGCGGCAAGGGATTAAACGAGCGTGTGAGTGCCACGCTGGAAATCGAATCCGGCAGTAATGACCCGATGGCGGTGTTCCTGACCATCACCCTGATTGCCATGATCCAGCATGGTGAAACCTCGCTGAGCTGGTCTTTTGCCATTGATATTATTCGCCAATTTGGCCTCGGTATTGCCATTGGCGGCCTCGGCGGCTGGCTGTTACAGCAAGCTATCAACCGTATCACTCTGCCACCGGGCCTTTACCCGCTGCTGGCCCTGAGCGGCGGCATTATGGTGTTCGCCATTACGACTGCCCTCGACGGCAGCGGCATCCTGGCGGTTTACCTGTGCGGGTTCCTGTTGGGTAACCGCCCGGTACGCAACCGCCACGGTATTCTGCAAACCTTTGATGGTTTGGCCTGGATGGCACAGATTGGCATGTTCCTGGTGTTGGGCCTGTTGGTTAACCCCAGCGACCTGCTGCCGATTGCTATCCCGGCATTGCTGCTGTCAGCCTGGATGATTTTCTTCGCCCGCCCGCTGTCAGTGGCTATCGGCCTGCTGCCGTTCCGTGGCTTTACCCTGCGCGAGCGGGTGTTTATTAGCTGGGTAGGCCTGCGCGGGGCGGTGCCGATCATTCTGGCGGTATTCCCAATGATGGCCGGGTTGGAAAACTCGCGCCTGTTCTTTAATGTGGCCTTCTTTGTAGTACTGGTGTCCCTGTTGCTGCAAGGCACCTCCCTGGGCTGGGCAGCTAACCGCGCCAAAGTAGTGGTTCCGCCAGTAGGTGCTCCGGTATCCAGGGTGGGGCTGGAAGTGAATAACGAAGGCAGTTGGGAGCAGTTCGTTTACCAGCTTAGTGCCGATAAATGGTGCGTAGGGGCCGCGGTGCGCGATCTGCATATGCCCCGTGATACCCATATTGCCGCCCTGTTCCGTGGCAATGAGCTGTTGCACCCTACCAGCACCACCCGGCTGCGGGAAAACGACGTGATTTGTGTGATTGGCCAGGAGCGGGATTTGCCGGTACTGGGTAAGCTGTTTAGCCAGTCTCCGCCGGTGGCATTGGATCAACGCTTCTTCGGGGACTTTATTCTGGAAGCCAGCGCCCGCTTAAGCGATGTGGCGGTAATTTATGGCTTCGAGCTTGCAGACACCGATTCCGCCGATCAGACCCTGGGTGAGCGGGTTCAGAGCCTGTTGGGCGGCGCCCCGGTAGTGGGTGATCAGGTGAACTTCGGTGGGCTGACCTGGACAGTGGCTGAGAAAGAAGATAACCAACTGCGTAAGATTGGGGTGCGGATGAATGAAGAAGAGGTGGAATAACCGCCCCTTCAAAATAGTTACGTAAAGTTACACCGTCACGACTGGCACCCTGGGTGCCAGGGCGCACATTAATTCATAACCAACAGTGCCACAGGCGCGGGCCACATCATCAATCTTAATGTTTTCCCCCCATAGCTCCACCTTACTGCCGATGCCTGCCTGCGGGCACGGCGTGAGATCTACCGTCATCATATCCATTGAAATCGTCCCCACTGTGCCGCTGAGCACCCCATCGATAGCCAGTGGGGTTCCGTCAGGCGCGATGCGCGGATAGCCATCGGCATAGCCCACCGCCACAACCCCAATACGCTGAAGGTGGCTGGCCCGGTAGCGGCTGCCGTAGCCCACGGTATCACCGGGTTTAAGATTCTGGACGGCGATAATTTCACTTTGCAGCGTCATCACCGGCCGTAGCCCGCAAGAGGCAATATCCTGCCAGCGCCCGCTAGGGGATGCCCCGTACAGCACGATACCCGGCCGCACCCAGTCGCCGAGGGTTTCCGGGTGCCACAGGGTGGCCGCAGAATTCGCCAACGAACGCGGGGCGTCGATGCCCTCCCCGGCTAAAGCAATGTGTGCCATGGCCGCCGTGACGCCCTCCGGCTTGTCTGCATCGGCAAAGTGACTCATCAGGGTGATGCTGCCGCAATTGGCGATAGCGCGTAGCTGCTGGAACAGATTGTGTATCCTGGCGGGTTCAAAACCCAGGCGGTTCATACCGCTGTTGATTTTGAGGTATACGTCCAGCGGGGCTTTGAGCCGGGCATCGGCCAGGGCTTTAATCTGCCAGTTACTGTGGATGCTGGTGGTGAGCCGGTATTGGTCAAAGAGGGCCAGCTCATCAGCATGGAAGAACCCTTCCAGCATCAATATCGGCCCTTTCCAGCCCCGCTCCCGTAGCAGAATGGCATCTTCCAGGTTGATCATGCCAAAACCATCGGTGGCATTCAGCCCCGGGCAGGTGTGCTCCAGCCGGTGGCCGTAGGCGTTGGCCTTCACCACCGACCAAATCTTGCGCCCTGACGTCAAAGAGCGCATCACCTGAAGGTTGTTTTCCAGCGCCGCCCGGCTTATCCGGGCGACCGTTGGGCGTGTCATTGCCAGCTCCTGCTTAGTGAGCGCCGTGAAGGCGATGGGATGACGAGGGCGTAAAACCGGCGCTGTAGCGGGCCACGCTCAAATCTTCACAGGCGATGGCCGGGCGGTTGCCGGAGAGCAAATCACTCAACAGCTGGCCGGAGCCACAGGCCATGGTCCATCCTAAGGTGCCGTGGCCAGTATTCAGCCACAGGTTTTTAATCGGGGTGCGGCCCACAATCGGCGTGCCATCCGGGGTCATTGGCCGTAGCCCGGTCCAGAAGGTGGCTTGTTCAACCTGCCCGCCCCGTGGATAGAGATCTCTTACCACCATTTCTAAGGTTTCACGCCGGGCCTGTGGCAGCTCGCGGCTAAAGCCGACGATCTCCGCCATGCCCCCTACCCGGATACGGTTATCGAAGCGGGTAATGGCAATTTTGTAGGTCTCATCCAGCACCGTGGAGACCGGCGCGCCGCTGGGATCGGTGATTGGAATGGTTAATGAATAGCCTTTTAACGGGTAGACCGGGATATCTACCATTCCTTTCAGCATCGCCGTCGACCAGGAGCCAAAGGCCACCACGTAGGCATCAGCGGTGAGAGTTTCCGCCCCGGATTTCACCCCGACTATCTGCTGGTTATCCAGGAGTATGGCATCAATTGGGGTGTTATAGCGGAAGGTGACCCCGCTATCGGCGGCCATGTGCGCCAGCCGTTGGGTGAATAGCTGGCAGTCCCCGGTTTCATCATGGGGCAGCCGCAGGCCCCCGGAAAGCTTATGGGCTACTTCGGCCAACGCCGGTTCCACACAGGCCAGATCTTTAGCCTCCAGCAGCTGATAAGGCACCTCGGCATCCCGCAGCACCGCGATATCGCGGCTGGCATTTTCATACTGGGCTTCAGTGCGGAACAGTTGCAGCGTCCCGCCCTGGCGGCCCTCATAATTAATCCCGGTGGTGTTACGCAGGGTGGTCAGACAATCCCGGCTGTATTCTGACAGCCGCACCATCCGGGCTTTGTTTTCGGCATAGTGGCGGCTGTCGCAGTTGCGCAGCATCTGCCACATCCACTTCAATTGGAACCCGGTGCCGTCCAGGCTGATAGCCAGCGGGGCATGGCGCTGGAACATCCATTTGATCGCTTTAAGAGGGACGCCGGGGGCTGCCCAAGGGGCTGCATAGCCGGGGGAGATTTGGCCTGCGTTGGCTGCACTGGTTTCCTGGGCCGGGCCAGATTCTTTGTCGATGACCGTAACCTCATGGCCTGCCTGACGTAAATACCAGGCGCTGGTTACCCCCACGACACCACTTCCTAACACCACAACTCGCATTTTTGCGCTCCGCAACGTCAAAAGAATAATCATCTGATTACAAATTGATAACTCAGATGAAAATCTTAATCAACATATGGCTTTGTTATGGTGACTTGATTCACACATCGCCCATTTGGCGCGGCTTGCCACTATTCAGGATCTCCTGCTTTGGACCCTTTATAGGCAGTATAAAATATCGACAAATGGCGATTGCAAGCGCTGAACAGGTATGGATATCGGGCAAAAAAATTTTGCATTGGCCGCTGAATTTTGCACTGTGATCTATGCTTGACCTTAAGGCTCTCCATCGAGAGAGAGCCGCCAACAATGAGGGCGCGCTGATGGCTATCACCACTGATTCAACCGTCAAGGAGACACAACGGCTGAGCGATGGGCCGGATTGGACCTTCGAGTTACTTGACGTCTACCTGGCTGAAATTGACCGGGTGGCAAAATGGTATCGCCTCGATACCTATCCCCATCAGATTGAGGTCATCACCTCGGAACAGATGATGGATGCTTATTCCAGCGTAGGGATGCCAATTAACTACACTCACTGGTCCTTTGGTAAGAAGTTTATCGAAACCGAGCGTCTTTATAAGCACGGCCAGCAGGGCCTGGCTTATGAAATTGTTATCAATTCCAACCCCTGCATTGCTTATTTAATGGAAGAGAACACCATCACCATGCAGGCATTGGTGATGGCCCACGCCTGTTATGGCCATAACTCTTTCTTTAAAAATAACTACTTATTCCGCAGCTGGACTGATGCCAGTTAGATTGTGGATTACCTGATTTTCGCCCGTAATTACATCACCCAATGTGAAGAGCGCTACGGGGTGGATGAAGTAGAAAAGCTGCTCGATTCCTGCCATGCCTTAATGAATTACGGGGTAGACCGCTACAAACGGCCGCAGAAAATCTCGCTTGATGAAGAGAAGGCGCGCCAAAAAAACCGCGAAGAGTATCTGCAAAGCCAGGTGAATATGCTGTGGCGCACCCTGCCGCGCCGTGAGGAAGAAAAAGCCGTTGAGGTCCATCACCGTTTCCCTTCGGAGCCACAGGAAAACCTGCTGTACTTTATGGAGAAAAATGCCCCGCTGCTGGAGCCATGGCAGCGAGAGATCCTGCGTATCGTGCGTAAGGTCAGCCAGTATTTCTATCCCCAGAAACAAACTCAGGTAATGAACGAAGGCTGGGCCACTTTCTGGCACTACACCATTCTTAACCATTTGTATGATGAGGGGAAAGTGAGTGATCGATTTATGCTCGAGTTCCTGCACAGCCATACAAATGTGGTGTTCCAGCCACCCTATAACAGCCCGTGGTATAACGGCATCAACCCCTATGCTCTGGGCTTTGCCATGTTCCAGGACATCAAACGTATTTGCCAGAATCCAACGGAGGAAGACCGTTACTGGTTCCCGGATATCGCCGGTAAAGACTGGCTGGAAACCCTGCACTTCGCCATGCGTGATTTCAAAGACGAGAGTTTTATCAGCCAGTTTTTATCACCAAAGTTGATGCGCGATTTCCGCCTGTTTACTGTGTTAGATGATGACCGCAATAACTTCCTGGAAATTTCGGCGATCCATAATGAGGATGGCTACCGGGAGATCCGCGCCCAGCTCTCTGCACAATATAACCTCAGCAATCTGGAGCCGAATATTCAGGTGTGGAATGTGGATCTGCGCGGTGACCGCTCACTAACGCTGCGTTATATCCCCCATAACCGCGCCCCGCTGGATAAGGGCCGCCGGGAAGTACTGAAGCATGTTCACCGGCTGTGGGGCTTTGACGTGGTGATTGAGCAACAAAGTGAGGACGGCAGCGTGGAAATCCTTGAACGCTGCCCACCGCGGCCAAATATACCGTAGCCACAAAAAAGGCTTCCCCAGGGAAGCCTTTTATCTAAGTTGGCGAATTAGCCCTGGATAGCCAAGTCGCCCACCATGGTTTTCTGCATCCGGTGCCAGATTTCACCACTCTCTTTACCGTAGGCACGGATTAGTGCATATACCTGATCATGTTGGCCCTGCTGGCACATTTCCGCCAGCTTATGGTAGAAGCCCAGCGCCAGGCTGCGGGCCTCCGGGTTGCCAAAGTAGTTACGGCCAATGCGGGTATACAACCCTTTCATGCCATTAAGGATCAGGCCGTAAATCGGGTTGCCGGAAGCAAAAGCCAGACCACGGAAAATGTTGTAATCCAGATCGGCAAAGGCGTCGGCATGATCTTGTACTTCCTTTGCCGATGCTAAGACTTCCAGCGCCTGCTCCGGGTGCTGACGGAAAGCGGTACGGATAAAAATGGTAGCAATGTTAGTGCGCACCGAAAGCAGATTATCAATTAGCTGCGGTACGCTATCGTGATCCAAACGGGCCAGGGTTTCCAGAATGTTCAGGCCGGAGGTTTCCCAGAAGTTATTCACCTTGGTCGGTTTACCGTGCTGAATCGTCAGCCAACCGTCCCGTGCCAGACGCTGCAAGACTTCGCGCAGGGTGGTGCGGGTGACCCCGATTAACTCGGATAGCTCTCTTTCCGCCGGCAAAATGGTGCCGGGAGGAAAGCGGTTATTCCAGATGCTTTCGATAATGTACTCTTCAGCGAAACCCGCTGGGCTTTGCGCCTTAATAACCATAGGGAGATTCCAGTAAACCAGGGCAGGGAAATATAAACTCATCATACCAGACACGCCGATAACCAGATAGCACCGCCGCTCGGGGAATGAACAAACGTGGTTTTATTTTTACAAAATAGTGATCGGACCCTGGTTTCATACCTTGGGATGTCGATACACAGTGGGTTTACACCCTGTGCCCTGGGCCTGGTGAACCCTCATTCCATGAAAATTACCCTACACTCTATTCGGTAAAATATTACACCAATTATCAGTAAGACTCAGACAATTGGTGCCATGAATAAGGACGAACATGATTTCTCACTGGCAATGGGTATTGTTACAAATCAGTCGCAAGTTATGGTTCAGAGCCACATTATTTGCTATTGCGGCAGTGGTGACTGCTTTGGTTTCCATCCTGTTTAAATCTTTTATCCCCTCCTCTTTCTCAATCAAAGTGGGTGCCGAGGCCGTCGATAATATCCTGAACATCCTTGCCTCCAGTATGCTGACAGTCACCACTTTTTATCTCTGTACCCGCCCCGGCAGCTTTGCCTACCCTGCATTACCCCTTATGTATGTCACCCCGGGCCTTGGGGCCACCCAATATGAGCAATTGAAACAAGTCATCTCCCTTTCCGATGTGCGGGCGTTCACTCAGGCCCCCCGGCGGTCAACGACCCCGGCACCGCCATTGATGTGATAGGGCGCGGGGTTCGAGCGCTTTCAGAATATGGCGCAGCCAAAGGGGAAAACCAGCCAGTGCGATATCCCCATATTCACGTGAAACCTCTGGATGTAGACAGCCTATTTGATGACTTTTTCTCCCCTATTGCCCGCGACGGTGCCAGTATTCGGGAAGTACAGATAAGGCTGTTAAAAGCCTTGTCGATGCTGGCAAGAGGTTGGCCAGAGATTTTTTCCAGCAGCGCCAAAATCCACGGTCTGGAATCCCTGGCTTACTTTGAAAAGCAGCAGCCCATAGGCAGTGACAAAGAAAAGATAAGCCAACTTTGGCGGCAGCTTTTTCCCGAAGGATGACTTCGGTTTAGCCCGGTTAGTACATATTTGGACGGTTGCCCCCCACCGTGCTGAACTTGCCCTGGGCCGGTGCGGGCGCTATTCTTCGCCCTGTTTGATCATCGTTATAATGGAACATTTCTAATGGATATATCTGCTCCCCGCGCGCTATTTCGCCTGTTTTTAGGCCAGTCACCGGACTGGTATAAACTTCTGCTAGTGGGTTTTTTAATCCTCAATCCGCTGGTCTTTTTCCTGGTTAGCCCCTTTATGGCCGGTTGGCTACTGGTGGCGGAATTTATCTTTACGTTGGCAATGGCGCTAAAATGTTACCCACTTCTGCCCGGCGGCCTGCTGGCGATTGAAGCGGTGATGATTGGCATGACTACGCCAGATCACGTGCGGGCGGAGCTATCGGCTAACCTCGAAGTCCTGCTGCTGCTGATGTTCATGGTGGCCGGCATCTATTTTATGAAGCAGCTGCTACTGACGTTGTTTACCCGCCTATTACTGGGTATCCACTCTAAAGCCCTGCTCTCCTTAGCCTTCTGCCTGGCGGCGGCGTTCCTATCAGCCTTCCTGGATGCCCTAACCGTAGTTGCCGTTGTGATAAGCGTGGCCGTAGGCTTTTACGGGATTTATCACCGGGTAGCATCCGCCCAGAAACAGGGTGCTGAGATCCAGGATGACAGCGCGTTGCGCGCCAACCAGCGGCTGGTGCTGGAGCAGTTCCGCGCCTTTTTGCGCAGCCTGATGATGCACGCCGGGGTGGGTACTGCACTAGGTGGCGTGATGACCATGGTGGGGGAGCCACAAAACCTGATTATCGCCCGTACTGCGGGCTGGCACTTCGGAGAGTTCTTCTTACGGATGTCGCCGGTGACCGTGCCGGTGCTGCTATGCGGGCTACTGACCTGTTACTTACTCGAACGCACCGGGATCCTGGGTTATGGCGCCATATTACCGCCCCGGGTACGGGCTATTTTGCGTAACCATGAGCGCAAGGCCAGCCAACAGCGTACTCGCCAGGATGTGATGCGCCTGGTGGTTCAAGGGGTGATTGGCCTGTGGCTGATTATTGCCCTAGCGCTACATCTGGCAGAAGTAGGGTTAATTGGTTTGAGTGTGATTATTCTCGCCACCTCACTGTGTGGCGTAACCGATGAACACGCCATTGGCAAAGCCTTTACCGAAGCCCTGCCCTTCACTGCTTTGTTGACCGTGTTCTTTGCAGTGGTAGCGGTGATTATCGACCAGCATCTGTTCGCCCCGATTATCAGCTATGTACTAGAGGCAGCACCCCACCAGCAACTGACGTTGTTTTATCTGTTTAATGGCCTGTTGTCGTCCATCTCAGATAACGTCTTTGTGGGGACGGTCTATATCAACGAAGTCCGCAATGCGCTGGCTAACAACCAGATTGATCTTAACCAGTTCGAACTGTTAGCCGTGGCGATTAATACCGGGACTAATCTACCCTCTGTTGCCACCCCTAATGGTCAGGCGGCATTCCTGTTCCTGCTGACTTCGGCAATCGCCCCGTTAATCCGCCTCTCTTATGGCAGAATGGTGGTGATGGCACTGCCTTATACCGTCGTGCTAACGATAGTTGGCCTGATAGGGGTAGAGGTGTTCCTGATGCCTGCCAGCCAATGGATGCTGGCTCATGGTTGGATCACCCAAGTGATGCCGGGCAGCTGAACACTTTTTATGACAATTTCATTGCCTTAGGTTTGGGGCAAATGGCACTACGGGGCTGGCGTAAACAGTTAATTCGTTTACACTGCTCACAAAACGCAAATTGCAGGGAAACTATTTATGTTGCGATATCTTAATCAATGCTCCAGAGGGCGTGGTGCCTGGCTTTTAATGGCGTTCACCGCCTTAGCACTGGAGCTGGTGGCGCTGTATTTCCAGCACGTTATGCTGTTAAAGCCTTGTGTGATGTGTATTTATGAGCGCTGCGCACTGTTAGGGATCATGGGTGCGGGTATCGTGGGTGCTATCGCGCCAAAGACATCATTACGTTATGTGGCCATTATTATTTGGATTTACAGCGCCTGGCGCGGTGTTCAGCTGGCCTGGGAACATACCATGATCCAGCTGCACCCTTCCCCGTTCGCCACCTGTGATTTTATGGTCCGTTTCCCGTCCTGGCTGCCGCTGGATAAATGGGTGCCGGGTATGTTTGTGGCTTCCGGTGACTGTGCCGTGCGCCAGTGGGAGTTCCTTGGTCTTGAAATGCCGCAATGGCTAGTGGGTATCTTCGCCGCTTATTTAATTGTGGCTATCGTGGTCCTGTTGGTACAACCGATGAAGCCTAAGCGCCGCGACCTGTTTGGCCGCTAAGTATCAAACACTCAGCCCCGCCTTCCGCGGGGCTTTTATTGCTCACCGTTCACCGGGTTTGTTCCGTCGCCCACTCAATGCGCCCTCGGCCATTATTCTTGGCCCGATACAGGGCTTCATCTACCTTGCGAATAAAGACATCCTGGGCCTCATCCGGCAGACGAAAACCTACGCCGATGCTGATTGATAGCGGCTGCTGGTTATTGATCAGAATGGTGCCGACGCTCTCAAGGATGGTTTGGGCACAGCGGGCTACCTCTTGTTCGGTCATACTGTCGAGAATGATAGCAAACTCCTCCCCACCAATTCTGGCCGCCTGAATTTTATCGTTAGTCATGCCAGCCAGCAGTTTACCCAGCTTGAACAACACTTCATCCCCCCACCAAATGGCCCCAGGTATCATTAATCTTCTTGAAGAAATCGATATCGAGAATCATTAATCCCAGCGGGCGATTCGCTTTCTCTCTAATAGTGTCGATAAAGAATCGCCGGTTTGGCAATTGGGTGAGTTCATCACGCAGTGACTGGCTACGGGCATTAACGTAAAGCATATTAATGCGGCTAATGATTTTATAGATACCGACGGCGGTGATCAGCATCCCGGTGAGGCGAGTCAGATCTTCGCAAAAATACCCTTCCCAACGGGGCTGGAACACGATTTCATCCATCAGATCGAAGGTGGCCCCGGCGATCCATAGCAACAGCCCCACCCGCACCCAATTCACCGCAATCTGGCTCAAGGCCAGTATATTGCTGCTCCAGGCAATGGAAATAAGAAAGATCAGTGCCAGGGTATCGATGTACAGGCCGGGATTGGTCAATAGGGTGTGAAGATCACCTAAGGGGTGGCTTAGCCAGAGGTTACCGGCGGCGATGATCAGAATGATAGAACCAATCAGCAACATATAACGCTGGCTAGTGAAGAATACTCCGGTTGGAAAAGGGCGTGATGTCATAGACCGTTACTCTAGCGCTTAGGCCACTGCGGGCAGGGTGAATGGCTTTCCAAGCTTATGTCATGATTTGAATTTTGGAAAATAAATAGCGTGCTATTAAGTCAATTCTTATCATGATAATTTTCTCGGGTTGGTAATGCGTTTATTAATCGCTGTTTTCAGAAAGGGATTGACACGAAAACTGATAACTACCTAACTCACTATTTTATAGTGATTTTTACGTGATGAATATCACCGCAGGAAGTAGAATGGATATCGGCGGGTGTTTAAGAAGAAGTGATTATCTCAATGATGTAACTACAGGCGTAAAACATGTTACGCCTGAAATAGCACCCGGATGAGATCCTACTTCGCCCACTCCGGTTTGTTGAGGATATGGTCTTCCCAATCCCCAACCTCAGACTCTTTAACCGCAATATGGCGCACGGAGATGCGCTCAGCGTGCATCGCAGCATGAGAGCCGGTGCGCAGTGGGTGCCAGACAGGCAGATTTTTACCCTCAGCCAGGACCCGATAGGCGCAGCTTGGCGGCAGCCACTCGAAGGTTGGCAGATTGTCACGGGTGAGCTTGATGCAATCTGGCTCATACTCAAACCGGCGCGCATAGTTACGGCACTGGCAGGTTTTGATATTGAGCTGGCGGCAGGCCACGTTGGTGAAATAGATCTCATCCGTGTCTTCATCCATCAGCTTATGCAAGCAGCACTGGCCGCAGCCATCGCAAAGGGATTCCCACTCGGTTTCGGTCATTTGATCGAGGGTTTTGGTTTGCCAGAAGGGTAATTCAGTCATGGTATTTATCAGGCCCGGAAAGTTAAGCTGCACCTTATAAACACTATAACGCCTGGATGCAAGTTTTGCCGCCACATTGCTATGGCGGCACCGGTTTACAGTACCCGGGTGGCCAAATTGTGATTGCCGAGGGCAATCTCCAGCTCATCGCCACTCTGAAGTGGTCCCACCCCTTCCGGCGTGCCGGTGAGAATCACGTCTCCAGCCCGCAGGGTAAAGAAGCGGCTCATATAGGCTATTAACGGCAGGATCTTATGGATCATGTCTGAGGTATTGCCCTGCTGGCGGATCTGCCCATTGATAGTGAGGGAAAGAGGTGTGTTTTGTGGTTCGGAATCAAACTCTGTAACAGGGATAAAACCAGAGATCGGGCAGGCATTATCGAAACCTTTGGATTTCTCCCAGGGTTGGCCGGCTTTTTTCAATTTGCCCTGTAATTCACGCAGGGTGAGATCCAGCGCCACGCCGTAGCCGACAATGGCCTGACGCACGTGATCTTCCGTCGCTTGTTTCAAAGTGCTACCAATCAAAACCGCCAGTTCAATTTCGTGATGTATCGGCCCCAGCCCTACCGGGAGCGCCAGCGGCTGGCGTAAATCGCATAGCGCGGATTCAGGCTTAATAAACAGCACCGGCTCTTCCGGCGTTGCGCTGCCCATCTCCTGAATATGTTTGGCATAGTTACTGCCTACGCAGACCACTTTATTTACCGGGTAATCCAGCAGCGATCCCTGCCAATTGTGATGCTGATACATAGTGCCCCCTGACGTCAGGTTGGATGTTGTATGGATTACTATCCAGGGCTTAGGGGGGAGGTGTCAATCTGTGCGCTAAAGGGTTAACCGATTAGAGTCGGAGAATTCCGAAAAATTAAGTATAAGAAAACAGCCCGGCACGGTGAAAAAACCTGCGCCGGGGAGCAAATATTATTTTTTGCTTTGTTCGCCAAGGTGCATTTTCAGCAAACTTTCTGGCGGAGGAGGCAGTTGCAGATAATACCCTTGTTCTTTCAGGGCCTCTTTTACCTTGTGTAAATCGGCATTTGCCAGTTTTTTACTGCCATTAAGGGGAAATAACATGGCTAATTGGGGTTGACCAAAGCCTTTCATCAAATCTTCAGGCACCCGAGAGAAATCGTCTTTTTTTTCAACATAGAGATAGGTCTGATCACGCTTGCTACTTCTATAGATTACACAAAACATGTTTTTACTCTAAATTAACCGGTAGGCGACTTGCCTGATAATAACTGTGACTATAACATGCCTTCTATACTTCGGAATATGCTCCCGAATTATCGGGATAAAACTGTATTGAGTAAGGCCAGGATGTCAAACACGCCCATCGAGCTAAAAGGCAGTAGTTTCACGTTATCCGTGATTCATTTGCACAATGCACCTCCCGAGGTTATTTATCAGGCATTGGTCGAGAAAATCGCCCAGGCCCCCGCTTTTTTGAAACATGCACCGGTTGTGGTTAACGTTTCCGCGCTGAATTGCCAGGTTGACTGGCCTCAAATTCAAGAGATGGTTTCTTCCGCAGGTTTGCATATTGTTGGCGTAAGCGGCTGTAAAGACCCTGAATTAAAAGCCATTATCAATGCAGCTGGCTTACCGCTGCTGACTGAAGGGAAAGAAAAGGCTGAAATCGCAGCACGTAAACCTGCGGTTGAAGCACCTGCCCCACAACCAATTGCTGCCCCAGTCACAAAAACACGTTTAATCGATACCCCAATTCGTTCCGGCCAGCGCATTTATGCGCCAAACTGTGATTTGATTGTTACCAACCACGTTAGCGCTGGTGCCGAACTGATTGCCGATGGCAATATTCATGTTTACGGTATGCTGCGCGGGCGTGCGCTTGCGGGTGCCAGTGGGGATCGTAATACTCAGATTTTCTGTACTAATTTGACGGCAGAATTAGTTTCAATTGCCGGAGTATACTGGCTAAGCGAAAAAATTCCGGCCGACTATTTCGGCAAATCGGCAAGATTGCGTTTATCTGATGCCGACTTGTCTATTCAACCTTTAGATTAAGCCCTTTTAACAAGGAATTCCTTTATGGCACGCATTATTGTTGTTACATCGGGTAAAGGGGGCGTGGGGAAGACTACGTCCAGCGCGGCCATCGCTACGGGGTTGGCCCAGAAGGGAAAGAAAACCGTCGTTATCGATTTTGATATCGGCCTGCGTAATCTGGACCTGATCATGGGCTGTGAACGCCGGGTGGTTTACGATTTCGTTAACGTTATCCAAGGGGATGCCACGTTAAATCAAGCGCTAATTAAGGATAAGCGTACTGAAAATT
This sequence comes from uncultured Enterobacteriaceae bacterium, assembly GCA_966186435.1. GTDB lineage: Bacteria > Pseudomonadota > Gammaproteobacteria > Enterobacterales > Enterobacteriaceae > CBIFWW01. The sequence goes on along the minus strand of CBIFWW010000011.1, from coordinate 20,891 downwards.
TGTACGTTCTGCCTGCCTCCCAAACCCGTGATAAAGACGCGTTAACTCGTGAAGGCGTGGGTAAGGTGCTCGATGACCTGAAAGCCATGGACTTTGATTTCATTGTGTGTGATTCCCCTGCTGGTATCGAAACCGGGGCGCTGATGGCGCTCTACTTTGCCGATGAAGCAATTATCACCACTAACCCGGAAGTCTCCTCAGTGCGCGACTCTGACCGCATACTGGGCATTCTTTCTTCAAAATCCCGCCGCGCAGAAAATGGCGAAGAAGCCATTAAAGAACATCTGCTGCTAACCCGTTATAACCCGGGCCGGGTGAATCGTGGTGATATGCTCAGTATGGAAGACGTGTTGGAAATTCTGCGGATCCCACTAGTGGGTGTGATCCCGGAAGATCAGTCTGTGCTTCGCGCCTCTAACCAGGGCGAGCCGGTGATCCTGGACGAAGTCTCTGATGCAGGTAAAGCGTATGCCGATACCGTCGATCGTTTGATGGGCGAAGAGCGGGCATTTCGTTTCGTTGAAGAAGAGAAAAAAGGTTTCCTCAAACGCCTGTTCGGAGGATAAGTTATGGCATTACTCGACTTTTTTCTGTCACGAAAAAAGACCACGGCAAATATCGCCAAAGAACGTTTGCAGATCATTGTGGCTGAACGCCGCCGCAGTGATTCCGAACCACATTATCTACCGCAATTGAAGCGCGATATTTTGGAGGTTATCTGTAAATATGTACAGATAGATCCAGAGATGGTCACGGTTCAATTGGAACAAAAAGGCGAGGATATCTCTATTCTGGAATTAAACGTCACGCTTCCAGAACCAGAAGAAACCAAATAAAAAATCCCCCGGCTTCGGGGGATTTTTTTATCATTTTGAGCTAAACGAAATAACCTTCGAGGTTAATTTCTCTGCCCTCAAATATCTCTCAGCAAAGTGGTGAGTTTTTCACCCAATAGGGCATTGCGCCAGCCGCTAATCAATTCTACCGCTTTGGTTTGTGGTCTGATTTTCCAGTGGCAATTAAGCAACTGATTAATCTGGCGGCGGGAGGCTAACAATTCGGCACTCAATCCGGTTTGTTCCGCGACGGTCTGTACCAGCCCTTTAATGGCTTTAAATGCCTGACGATAGCCGGGCATATCCACCAGGTTTCTCATTGGTTCCGGCAAGTGGGATTCTGCCAGGCCGTTGGCGCGGTCCACCATAGCAATCAGGGTTTTACCGTGGAAGCGGATCTCCGTCCCGGAAAGCCCTAGACCATCCAGCTCCCCTAACGAACCCGGCATGTAACGCGCCACGGCCCACAGGTGCTCTTCCCGCACCACAAAGTTCACGGCAAGGTCACGCTCGCGGGCTTTATTCAAACGCCAGGCTGCCAGCAACTTTAGACAGGCCAGCTGACGAGGGCGCAACTGCCAGGCATTGCCAATTTCACGCCAGGCTTCTTCCGGTGCCAGGATATCCTGACGGCGGGCCACCATGATATTACATTCATCGGTAGCCGCATCCATCCAGCCACCGGCTTCAGTTTCTGCCAGCAGTTTTTTAGCAATCGGCATCAGGTATAGCACGTCTGCAGCCGCATAGTCACACTGGCGGGTAGTTAATGGGCGGGCCAGCCAATCAGTTCGGGATTCACTCTTATCCAACACCACCCCACAGTAGCTCTCAACCAAAGTGGCAAAGCCGCAGGACATCGGACGGCCACAGAATGCCGCCAGAATCTGGGTGTCAATCATCGGCACCGGCATCACGCCGAAGGCATTGTGAAATACCTCTAAGTCTTCACTACCGGCATGCAGCAGTTTAATCACCCGGGTATCGGTCAGTAGCGCCCTGAAAGGTGACCAGTCGGTGATGGTGAGTGGATCAATCAGGGAAGCGGTTTTGCCATCAAACAGTTGGATCAGGCCAAGCTGTGGGTAATAGGTACGGGTGCGAACAAACTCAGTATCCAGCGCCAGCATCGGGAATTGGCGGGCAGCCTGGCACACACCAGCCAGCCCTTCATCCGTGGTAATCATCTGATAAGTCAACGTAAAATCTCTATGTTTGCGCCAATAAAAAACGCCGGCTAAGCCGGCGTCGGGCGACTTGTTACCTTTACTGGCTATTGTTACCTGTCTGCTTCACTTCGTCACGCAGTTCTCGCCGCAAAATTTTGCCGACGTTAGACTTTGGCAGCTCGTCACGGAATTCCACCAGCTTCGGCACCTTATAGCCGGTCAGGTTTTTGCGGCAGAAAGCCACCAACTCTTCTTGGGTCAGGCTCGGGTCTTTTTTCACCACGAAGATTTTTACGGTTTCACCGCTGGCACCGGAAGGGACACCGACGGCAGCCACTTCGCGCACGCCTTCATGCTGCATCACCACGTCTTCAATTTCATTCGGATAGACGTTAAAGCCGGACACCAGAATCATGTCTTTTTTACGGTCGACAATGCGCAGGAAGCCTTCGTCATCCATCACCGCAATATCACCGGTATGCAGCCAGCCATTAATGATGATTTCATCGGTGGCATCCGGGCGCTGCCAGTAGCCCAGCATCACCTGTGGGCCTTTTATGCATAGTTCACCCGGTTCGCCGTGGGCTACTTCGTTGTCATCATCATCTACCAATTTGGCATCGGTGGAGGGCACCGGCAGGCCGATGCTGCCGCTATGGTAATCAATATCATGGGGGTTGACGCTAACCAGTGGGGCGCATTCCGTCAGGCCGTAACCCTCCAGCAAATATTGCCCGGTGAGTTTCACCCAGCGCTCGGCAACCGCACGCTGAACCGGCATCCCGCCACCGGCAGAAAGGTTCAGGTTGGAGAAGTCCAGCTGTTGGAACTCTTTATTGTTCAGCAAGGCATTAAACAGGGTATTTACCCCGGTCATGGCAGTGAATTTGTATTTACCCAGCTCTTTCACCAGCCCTGGAATGTCCCGTGGGTTGGTTATGAGCAGGTTCTGACCGCCCAGCTCAATAAACAGCAGGCAGTTAATAGTTAGTGCAAAGATGTGATACAACGGCAGCGCCGTCACCACCAGCTCCTGGCCCACGTGCAGCAGCGGCCCGTAGGTAGCCTTCACCTGCTCGAGGTTAGCCAGCATATTGCGGTGGGTCAGCATCGCCCCTTTTGCCACCCCGGTCGTCCCGCCAGTATATTGCAGGAAGGCAATATCATCATTGATAAGCGTAGGCTTGATGTATTGCATGCGATAGCCATGATGCAGGGCGCTACGGAAGGAGATCGCATCCGGCAGATGGTATTTCGGCACCAGGTGCTTGATGTATTTGACCACAAAGTTCACCACCGTCCCTTTGGCGGTGGAGAGCTGGTCACCCATGCGGGTCAAAATAACGTGTTTAACCTGCGTATTCGCCACCACTTTTTCCAGGGTATGGGCAAAGTTGGAGACAATCACAATGGCGCTGGCACCGCTATCATTGAGCTGATGTTCCAGTTCACGCGGGGTATAAAGCGGGTTGACGTTTACCACAACCATCCCCGCGCGCAGGATACCGAATAATGCCACCGGGTACTGCAACAGGTTCGGCATCATCAGTGCCACCCGGTCGCCTTTTTTCAGCCCCAGCCCCTGCTGTAGATAGGCGGCAAAAGCCCGGCTGCGCTCTTCCAGTTTGCGGAAGGTCATCGCCTCCCCCATGTTCATAAATGCAATCTGGTCGGCGAAGCGTTGGCTGGATTGTTCAAATAAATCCACCAGCGACGTGTAGCGATCGGGGTTAATTTCTACCGGAACATCTGCCGGATAGCGGTTTAGCCAAACCTTTTCCAAGGTATCACCTCTGAATGTATTATTTGCCGTCATCGCAACCCCAGGTAATTGACACATCGTTAACATTATTTTAACTCAGCGTACCAGTTTATTGATTAGCCTGATTTAAGGTTGCGAAGCGCATCACTAATTATTTTAAGGGCCTATGAGTGGCAGCAACAATTACCACGGCCTGTTTCATCCTGAAAACGAAGAAACAGCGGCAAGCCGCTGTTTCGAATGCACTGCCTGAAGCTTTCACACACTATTCCGTGACTACGGTTTCCACCCTGGCCGGTGCCGGATCGTACCAGCCCCAGGGATAGTATCCCCACGGACGGGGGCCGCCCCATAACCATGGATCCATTGGCTGCGGTGGCATCACAATTTGCTGGGTCACCCGCCAACGTTTCCACTCGTTGGCATTCATGGTCATGTAGGTATACGTGGTGCCACCCACTTTGCCCTGGGCGGTACCAGTGATCGGCCCCACCACGGTAACCAGTTGCCCACGATAATCCGATGGCTCAAGAAAGCCATTGGCATCGGCATAAATACGTCCAAGAGAGGGAGAATTCAGAATCGGTCGTGCCCCGGCATCCAGTGGCAGCGTAGCAATTTCCAGCCGAGTTTTCCCCTGCTGATTGATGATATTAATCACCCGGCCACCAAAGCGCGCCTCCTGCCCCACGTACAGCTGTGGCGCATTCATCACCCGTACCAGATCCATTTGTGGCGTTGGGCTGGTGCCTTTGATTTCGTCGGGAACCGTGACACATCCTGTCAGGGAAACGGCCACCAAGGCCGCCAGCATCCAGCGCGGTTTTAACCGTAATTTGGCCACCATGTGAGGCTCCTTATCTGGCCGCTCAGCCAGTGAGTTATTCTTTACCCGGAAGTTTCTTCCATGCCACTTCATTACGCAGGTAAACGGGCTGCGCCTGTTCAACGGCCACGGTATGGCCCTCAGCCAGTTTGTGACAGGCCAGCGGCAGCATATCTTCCGCCGCCGGAAGCAGTATCTCGCCATCCTGCAACGCCAGATCGCAACCGTCAGCCATATCCGGCCACGCTTGCCACCCTGTGCCAACTGTAGCCCAGGCGCCGGAAAGTTGCTTCAACCGTTGGGAAACGGCCTCTGGCGTGAGGACTTTCTCGCTCTCTTCGCCATGCCATACGCCCTGTTCATCGCGCTGGTATTCAGCCCAGTACACTTCACCCATACGGGCATCAATGGCGGCCAGTACCCGGGTGGCCCCGGTTTTGCGGAATGCGCCTTGGGCCATGGTCGCTAATGTGGATACCCCAATCATTGGGAGTTCCGCACCTAACGCCAGCCCTTGAGCGATACCAATACCAATACGTACCCCGGTGAAACTGCCCGGGCCACGGCCAAAGGCCAGTGCATCTACCTCAGACAAGGCAATGCCACCCTGGTTCAATATGTCGCGTACCATCGGTAAGATCCGTTGGGTATGCTCGCGGGGGCACAATTCGAAGTGGCAAAGTGCGAAACCGTTCTGCCAAAGCGCAACAGAACAAGCCTCGGTGGCGGTATCAATGGCCAGGATTTGCATGGGTTTTATCAACCTCAATGGGTATGGGGGAGTCAAATCGGCGCGCATCATAGCATAGCCCGGCACAAATTACTGCGCCGGGCCTGCCCGCAGAAATTCAATTGCCCGATTTAAATCCCGCGTGCGCGGTGCTGGCGGGAGACTGTTCAAAAAGACTTCGCCATAAGGGCGCATCACCAGCCGGTGATCGCAAATCACCAGCACGCCGCGATCATCCACATCACGGATCAAGCGCCCTACGCCCTGCTTAAGGGTGATTACCGCATCGGGTAGCTGTACTTCATCAAAAGGTTCCCCCCCACGCAGGCGGCAATCTTCCATCCTGGCTTTGAGCAATGGATCTTCCGGTGAAGTAAACGGAAGTTTGTCGATGATCACCAGCGAGAGCGCATCACCGCGCACATCAACCCCTTCCCAGAAACTGCTGGTTGCCACCAGCAGGGCATTCCCGGCCTGGACAAACTGCGACAATAATTGGCCTTTACTGGTTTCGCCCTGCAACAACACTGGCAGCGTCATGGTGGCACGGAACTCCGCCGCCAGATCGCGCATCATGGCGTGGGAGGTACACAGCATAAAGCAGCGGCCATTATTGGATTCAATCAGCGGGCGCAGTATACGGGCTAAAGCCCTGGCACCACCCGGCTGATTCGGCAGCGGCAGGTTACGGGGCACGCACAGCAGCGCCTGTTTGGCAAAATCAAAGGGGCTGGGCAGCAGCAGTGAGGTGGCGTCCTCAATACCTAATCGCTCGGTAAAGTGAGAAAGCTGCTCATTCACCGCCAGGGTGGCTGAGGTAAAGATCCAGCTGCCGGATTTCTCGGCAATCACATCTTTGAATTTATCGGCCACCGAAAGCGGCGTCAGCGCCAGGGTAAAGTGGCGCGAGTTACATTCATACCAATAGCTGAAACCCGGCTGGTTGGTGTCTTTCAGGCGCTTGAGACGGCCCCGGTAGAGAGTGGCCCGTTCGAAGGCCGCATCCAGCAAGGCCGAACGGCCAAGGGCCAGTTTCGCCACGTCGTAGCATAGTTCAAGGGCGTCATCGAGCAAGAGCAGCGCCCGCTGGATATTGGCATCGGCCAGTAGCTCCCGCAGGTTACCCCGGAAGCCCGGGTCACCCAATTGCATGCGGAAATCCTGGGTACTTTGGGCCAGACGGTCGGCGCATTTCTGCAACTGCTGGGTGTCTTTTAATTCCGTGCGGTAGGCAATGTTAATGTCTTTGGCCAAATCCAGCAGCTGGCGGCTAGATAGGGACTGGCCAAAATACTGGCTGGCAATATCCGGGATCTGATGGGCTTCATCGAAGATAGTGACATCAACCTCAGGGATCAGCTCGGCAAAACCACTCTCCTTCACCACCATATCTGCCAGGAATAAGTGATGGTTGACCACCACCACATCGGCATCCATGGCTTTTTTACGGGCCTTTACTACAAAGCAATCTTTATACATTGGGCAATCGGCCCCGAGGCAGTTGTCATTGGTGCTGGTCACCAACGGCCAGACCGGGGCATCTTCCGCTACCTCGCCACAGGTGCTGATATCGCCATCCTGGGTTTCGATGGCCCAGCGCCGCAGGTTCATCACATCGCTAAGGGTTTGCACCGGCAGATCGCCCCCGGCCAGGGCTTGTTGCTCCAGGCGTTCGATACACAGGTAGTTGGAACGGCCTTTTAGCAGCGCCACCTTGCCCCGGTAGGCCAGTGCACGGGCAACGGTGGGCAGATCGCGGCTGAACAGCTGATCCTGCAAGGCTTTAGAGCCGGTGGAGATAATCACCTTTTTGCCGCTGCGCAAGGCCGGGGCCAGGTAACCGTAGGTTTTACCGGTACCGGTGCCCGCTTCCACCACCAGGGGTTTACCCTTTTCGATGGCTTCACGTACCGCATTAGCCATCAGGCGTTGGGGTTCACGTGGCTTAAAGCCGGGAATGGCGCTGGCAAGCTGCCCGTCTGCTGCAAAATCGTCCGTCACACTACCCCCTGGTTAAATTGCCAGTGATTATGTCAGGGCCAGCGGAGATGTGCCAGCGCAGGTGACGGATGCAGCGCTTTATGGCAGGCTTGGTCTTTTGTTGATTTTTGTATGGAGTCAGTAATGACAATTAAAAGAGTTAAACCAGAAGCCCGCTATTCCGATGTCGTGATCCACAACCACACCCTGTACTACACCGGTGTCCCTGAAAATCTGGATGCCAATGCCTTTGAGCAAACCGCCAATACCCTGGCCCAGATTGACCAGATACTGGTTGAGCAAGGGAGCGATAAGACACGTATTCTCGATGCTACGATTATTCTGGCGGACGGGAATGACTTCCAGGCCATGAACCAAGCCTGGGACAGCTGGGTGCCAGCGGGGGCGGCGCCGGTGCGTTGCACTATCCAGGCCAAATTAATGAACCCACGCTACAAAGTGGAAATCAAAATTATCGCTGCGATATAAAGTAAAACGGGGCCTACTGGCCCCGTCTGTTATTGTTCGTCTTCTTCATCATCTTCGATGAAATCATTATTTTCGCTGTCTTGGTCTTCATCGTCTTCAAAACGTGCGACAACCCGATCCCCGGTGTGGGTAGCCCGGATCTCCGCAGCCACTTGGGTGATTGCCTCACCGCTACTCATCCCCTGAGACATAAGCTCATGAATGCGTTCAACGGCCTGCTGTTGTTGTTCATGGCTGAGAGAAGGTAAACCTGCAAACATGGGTGACTCCTGTTACATTAATGCGCTGATTATTTCACGCTACGGGCGTGATAACCAGCAGCCATATTTGCGCTATGCCTTCAGGAATTGTGATCATGTCGGTTTCCGTTTACACCCTGCCCTGGCAACAGGATGCGATCTCCCGCTATTTTGCCGCCGTTAGCCACCAACCCTGGGCTATGTTGCTCCACTCCGGCCATGCGGATCATCCCCATAGCCGCTTTGATATTATGGTTGCGGAGCCGGTTGCCACCCTGGTGACCCACGGGCAAAACACACTTTATCAATGCGCGAACGAGAGCCGAACCAGCAGTGAGGATCCTTTGGCGTTGCTCCAGCAAGCGCTGGCTGAGTGCGGCTGGTCCACAGAAAAGCACCCGGAACTGCCCTTTATCGGCGGCGCACTCGGGCTATTCGGCTACGATTTAGGCCGCCGTTTTGAACACCTGCCACAACAGGCGGAAGCGGATTTAACCACCCCGGATATGGCAATAGGTTTGTATGACTGGGCACTTATCGCCGACCACCAGCACCAAAACCTGAGTTTGGTGTGCCAGGGCGATATTCACCAGCGCCTACGCTGGCTGGAGGCATTAGTCCCTCCCTCCCGGCCTGGATTCAAACTCACCAGCCGCTGGCAATCTAACTTATCACGTGAAGAATATGGCGAACGTTTCCGCCAGGTTCAGGAATACCTGCACAGCGGGGATTGCTATCAGGTCAACCTGGCCCAACGGTTCCAGGCCAGCTACCAGGGCGATGAGTGGCAAGCCTTTGAGAAGCTCAATGCCGCCAATCGCGCCCCCTTTAGCGCTTTTATTCGCCTGCCTGACAGCGCCATTCTTAGCCTCTCCCCGGAGCGCTTTATTTTGCTCGATGGGCCAGATATCCAAACCCGGCCGATAAAAGGCACCCTGCCGCGTATTCATCATGATCCGCTGCAAGATGTAGCCCAGGCCGAGAAGCTGGCCAACTCCCCCAAGGATCGGGCTGAAAATTTAATGATTGTCGACCTAATGCGCAATGATATTGGCCGGGTGGCGGAGCCAGGATCGGTGCGGGTGCCGGAGCTGTTTGTGGTGGAGCCTTTCCCGGCTGTGCATCACCTGGTGAGCACCATTACCGCCAAACTCCCGCCCCAGCGCCATGCCACGGATTTGTTACGGGCCTGCTTCCCCGGAGGATCGATTACCGGTGCACCGAAAGTACGGGCGATGGCGATCATCGAATCCCTGGAGCCGCACCGCCGTAACGCCTGGTGTGGCAGCATCGGTTACATCAGTAGCTGCGGCAATATGGACACCAGCATTACCATCCGCACCCTGATTGCCGAGCAAGGCCATCTTTATTGCGCCGCCGGGGGCGGTATCGTGGCGGATAGTGATGAGGCAGCTGAATATCAAGAAACCTTTGATAAAGTTAATCGTATCCTGCATCTGTTTTAAGAGGTTTCAATGACCCGTGATTTAACCCTGGATGGCTTCCTGTCCCGCTTCCAGATGCTGCGGCCCCCTGTTAGCAACATCAGCGCTAATCAACGCCAGGCGGCGGTGCTGATTCCTATAGTGCGCCGCCCACGCCCCGGTCTGCTGTTGACCCAGCGCTCCTCCAAATTACGTAAACACGCCGGGCAGGTGGCCTTCCCCGGTGGGGCCGTGGATTTAACTGATACTTCATTAATTGCCGCCGCCCTGCGCGAAGCCGAGGAAGAAGTGGCGATCCCCCCGAGCAGCGTAGAGGTGATCGGCGCATTGCCCCCGGTGGACAGTGTTACCGGGTTCCGGGTGACGCCGATCGTGGGAATTATTCCGCCGGATCTGCATTATCACGCCAGTGAAGATGAAGTGTCTGCGGTATTTGAGATGCCGCTGGATGAGGCGCTGCGCCTGGGCCGCTATCACCCGCTGGATATCTGGCGGCGCGGCAATGAGCACCGGGTATGGCTCTCCTGGTATGAGCACTATTTTGTCTGGGGGATGACCGCCGGGATTATTCGTGAACTGGCACTACAAATTGGCGTTGAAGCCTGACTATAATTCTGGATATTCGCTCATATATAGAATATTGGGCTGGTGGAACCCGGCATCCATAAGTGAATCGTGGGTTAGGCATTAGTTTAATTCATGTGAATAGTTTACTCAGGTTAACAGTTAGCTTTTACACTGGCCGCCATTTTCAGGAACCCGCCAGTACGCTGGCACAGCAGGCAGGAGTTTAATCGTGATTAGCATATTCGACATGTTCAAGGTAGGTATCGGGCCATCCAGCTCGCACACCGTCGGCCCGATGAAAGCCGGGAAGCAGTTTGTCGATGATTTGGTGGTACAAGGCTTGCTGGACAGCGTGACCCGCGTGATGGTAGATGTTTACGGCTCACTCTCCTTGACCGGTAAGGGCCACCATACCGATATCGCGATTATTATGGGCCTGGCGGGCAATCAGCCTGACGACGTAGACATTGACGCCATCCCGGCGTTTATCCGCGATGTGGAAACCCGTGGCCGTCTGCTGCTGGCCCGTGGTCAGCATGAAGTGGATTTCCCTCAGGGTGAGGGCATGCGCTTCCACAATACCAATTTACCGCTTCATGAGAACGGTATGCAGATCCACGCTTACGCCGGGGATAGGCTGGTTCACAGCAACACCTATTACTCTATCGGCGGGGGGTTTATTGTCGATGAAGCCCACTTCGGGGCTGAAAGCAGCAATGACATCAGCGTGCCCTATCCCTACAAATCTGCGGAAGAGATCCTTAAGCACTGCCATGAAACCGGGCTATCGCTATCCGGGCTGATGATGCAAAACGAACTGGCGCTACACAGCAAGAAAGAGATCGAGGATTACTTCGCCAACGTATGGCAGACCATGCGCGCCTGTATCGATCGCGGTATGAATACCGAAGGCGTACTGCCTGGGCCACTGCGGGTGCCGCGCCGTGCCTCGGCGCTACGCCGGATGTTAGTTTCCAGCGACAAGCTTTCTAACGATCCGATGAACGTGGTGGATTGGGTGAATATGTTTGCCCTGGCAGTGAACGAAGAGAACGCCGCCGGTGGCCGGGTGGTAACAGCACCAACCAACGGTGCCTGCGGCATCGTCCCGGCGGTGCTGGCTTACTATGATCACTTTATCGAATCCGTCAGCCCGGATATCTACATTCGTTACTTCCTGGCCTCCGGTGCCGTGGGGACGCTGTATAAGATGAATGCGTCAATTTCCGGTGCCGAAGTTGGCTGCCAAGGGGAAGTGGGCGTGGCCTGTTCCATGGCGGCAGCCGGTCTGGCTGAACTGTTAGGGGCCAGCCCGGAGCAGGTATGCGTGGCGGCGGAAATCGGCATGGAACATAACCTGGGCCTGACCTGCGACCCGGTAGCCGGGCAAGTTCAGGTGCCCTGTATCGAACGTAACGCTATTGCCTCGGTGAAAGCCATTAACGCGTCACGCATGGCGATGCGGCGCACCAGTGAACCCCGGGTGTCGCTGGATAAAGTTATCGAGACGATGTACGAAACCGGTAAAGACATGAATGCCAAATACCGCGAAACCTCTCGCGGCGGTCTGGCCATCAAAGTTCAGTGTGACTAACCCCTGAACTTATCCCAACAAAAATGCCGCATCTTTGCGGCATTTTTTATTACTCTTCTTCTTCGTGATGGGGCTTATCCCGCACTACGCGAACCAAATCCACCCGGTAATCATTGGCCTCAACGATTTGAATCGTCAGCGGTGCTACATAGATGGTGTCACCCACCACCGGAATATGGCCGTTGGCGGCAATCACCAACCCGGCCACGGTGGCGCTGTCTTCTTCATCATTCACCAGATTCGGGGCATCCATACGCTGAGACAACGCATGAATGTCGGTGGAGCCTTTAACCAGCCAGCCATCACCATCCGCCACGATTTCCGGGGTTTCATCGGCATCAGGGAATTCCCCGGCGATAGCCTCCAGCACGTCCAGCGGCGTCACCAGCCCCTGAACCACACCAAACTCGTTACATACAATAACGAAGCTACCCCTTGCCCGGCGCAATACCGCCAGCAGGTTGATTGGGTCGAGCGTTTCCGGTACCACAATGGCCGGGGAGGCTGCTGCAATAGCTGCCACGTCCACGCCCTCTTCCAGGGCCACCAGCAATTCTTTAGCCCGCACGATTCCAATTACCTCATCCAGTTCACCCCGGCACACCGGGAACAAACTGTGTGGTGATGAGAGCAGCTGTGCACGGATCTCTTCCACACTTTTACTGGCATCCACCCAGCTAATCTCACCTCGGGGGGTCATGATGCTGCGCAAAGAACGTTCGGCCAGGGTTAATACCCCGCTAATCATGTAGCGTTCTGCTTCAACAAAGGCCTCTTCGGAGACCGGCACCATGGTTTTCTCCTGCTCACCTTCCTGCTGCTGGCGACGTTTGCCTTCCATGAGGCGCAGAACGGCGCTGGCAGTGCGGGCGCGCAGCGGGATGGTGGATTGATGACGGACAAAGTTACGGCGTGCCACTTGGTTAAAGAATTCAATCAACACCGAGAAGCCGATCGCGGCATACAGGTAACCTTTAGGAATATGGAAACCGAATCCTTCTGCCACCAGACTCAAACCAATCATCAGCAAGAAGCTCAGGCATAGCACCACCACCGTCGGATGTTGGTTGACGAATCGGGTCAGCGGTTTGGAAGCCAATAACATTACTGCCATGGCGATAACCACCGCAGCCATCATGATCGGCAGATCGTTCACCATCCCCACTGCGGTAATCACCGCATCCAGGGAGAACACGGCATCCAGCACCACAATCTGTAGTACCACCACCCAGAAGCTAGCATAGTCTTTACCATGGCTGCCTTCATGTTGGTGATTTTCTAACCGTTCATGCAATTCTGTGGTGGCTTTAAATAACAGGAACAGGCCACCCAACAACATAATCAAATCCCGCCCGGAAAAGGTTAATCCGCCTAACGTAATAAGCGGTTTGGTGAGCGTAACCAGCCATGAAATAAGTGACAGTAAACCTAGGCGCATAATCAATGCCAAGGATAAACCTATCAAGCGCGCTTTATCACGCTGCTTTGGCGGTAGCTTATCGGCAAGAATGGCGATAAATACCAGGTTATCGATACCCAACACGATTTCCAGGATAACCAGGGTCAGTAAACCCGCCCATATCTGGGGATCCATTAACAGTTCCATGACAAACTCCGGTGAGCATTATTAGACCCTGCATGGGGTATTACCACATCAGGTATAAGGCGAAATAAACACACGTGAAGCTGGCGGGAACCGCCGGGGAAACGCGCCTCAGAAAGGGACGAGAAAATGAAGAATCTTCGGTGACGATCCATAAGTTGGGCTAATGCCCCATGCTCCTGACAATTATAAGGGAAATCACAGTAACAAAGCTTGTTACCCTTGGGTAAAGATTTACCTGTCTTTGCAATATATCAGGCTTTGATTTTATTTTCGCCAATTATGGTAAAAATGGTCATATTTCATCCCGTTCGGAATTAATCGGAATCCTTCTCTAAATTACGGATCTTCATCACATAAATTATTTTTTCACTATCTAAAATAAATCGCGAACCAAGTTCAATCATCATTAACTACTATCTGAATCGATTCACTGTTCCGAGATAGATTTGCACGCGCACTCTTAATGAGTGTGTTAATGACAAAACAGGAGGTAGCAAGTGACTATTGCTATTGTCATAGGCACGCATGGCTGGGCAGCAGAACAATTGCTGAAGACAGCCGAAATGCTGTTGGGCGAGCAGGAGAACGTTGGCTGGATAGATTTCGTTCCGGGTGAGAATGCAGACACCCTGATTGAAAAATATAACGCACAACTGGAAAAGCTCGACACCAGTAATGGTGTGCTGTTTCTCGTCGACACATGGGGTGGCAGTCCATTCAATGCCGCCAGCCGAATTGTCGTCGACAAAGAGCATTATGAAGTAATTGCTGGCGTTAATATCCCGATGCTGGTTGAGACGCTAATGGCCCGTGATGACAACCCGTCCTTCGACGAGTTAGTTAGCCTGGCTGTTGAAACCGGCAGTGCGGGCGTGAAAGCTCTCAAAGCGAAGCCTGTCGAAAAAGCAGACCCTGTTGCCGCGCCGAAAGCCGCAGCGCCAGTGAAGCCGATGGGGGCCGGGGATTACATGAACATTGGTCTGGCGCGTATTGATGACCGCCTGATCCATGGCCAGGTAGCTACCCGCTGGACTAAAGAAACCAACGTTACCCGCATCATTGTGGTGAGTGACGAAGTGGCTGCTGATACCGTGCGCAAAACCCTGCTGACGCAGGTTGCTCCTCCGGGTGTGACTGCTCACGTGGTGGATGTCGCCAAAATGATCCGCGTTTATAACAACCCGAACTATGCGGGCCAGCGTGTCATGCTGCTGTTCACTAACCCAACCGATGTTGAGCGTATTGTTGAGGGCGGTGTGAAAATCACTTCCGTTAACATTGGCGGTATGGCATTCCGTCAGGGCAAAACTCAAGTTAACAACGCAATTTCCGTCGACCAGAAAGATATCGAGGCCTTCGAAAAACTGAATGCCCGCGGTATTGAACTGGAAGCACGTAAAGTGTCTACCGACCAGAAATTAAAAATGATGGATTTGATCAGTAAAGCGGGCAAATAACCCTCTTACTCAGAGTTCACACTTAGTCTGACTACGCTATAGGAGAAGTACAATGGAGATTACCACTCTTCAGATTGTGCTAGTGTTTATTGTGGCCTGTATTGCGGGCATGGAATCGGTACTCGATGAGTTTCAGTTCCACCGTCCACTGGTGGCCTGTACCTTAATCGGTGCCGTCCTTGGGGACATGAAAACCGGTATCATCATCGGTGGTACCTTGGAAATGATCGCACTGGGCTGGATGAATATCGGTGCTGCCGTTGCACCTGATGCCGCACTGGCTTCTATCATTTCTACCATTCTGGTCATTGCCGGTCATCAGGGCATTGGTGCCGGTATTGCGCTGGCTATCCCGCTGGCAGCCGCCGGTCAGGTTCTGACCATCGTGGTACGTACCATCACCGTAGGTTTCCAGCACGCTGCAGATAGCGCCGCTGAGAAGGGCAACCTATCGGCCATCACCTGGTTACACATCTCTTCCCTGTTCCTGCAAGCCATGCGTATCGCTATCCCGGCGATTATCGTTGCGGTTTCTGTTGGTACCAGTGAAGTACAAAACATGCTGAATGCGATTCCGGAAGTTATCACTACCGGTCTGAACATCGCTGGCGGCATGATTGTGGTAGTCGGTTATGCGATGGTCATCAGCATGATGCGCGCAGGCTACCTGATGCCGTTCTTCTACCTGGGCTTCGTTACTGCCGCCTTCACCAACTTTAACCTGGTAGCGCTGGGTGTGATTGGTGCAGTAATGGCAATCCTCTACATTCAGTTGAGCCCGAAATACAACCGTTCCGCAGCAGGCCCAGTCCAGGCTGTTGGTGCTAACGACCTCGACAACGAATTGGATTAACAGGTGAGCGACATGGTTGATATAACGAAACCTACAGTAAAAAAACTGACCCAGAGCGATATCCGCGGCGTCTTTATCCGCTCCAATATCTTCCAGGGTTCATGGAACTTTGAGCGCATGCAGGCCCTGGGCTTCTGCTTCGCGATGGTACCGGCAATCAAACGCCTGTATCCAGAAAACAACGACGCCCGCCGTCAGGCGATCAAGCGTCACCTTGAGTTCTTTAACACCCACCCTTACGTTGCCGCGCCGGTTCTGGGCGTAACGTTAGCGATGGAAGAGCAGCGTGCAAACGGCGCAGAGATTGATGATGGTGCCATCAACGGTATCAAAGTTGGTCTGATGGGGCCGCTGGCCGGTGTGGGCGACCCAATCTTCTGGGGTACTGTGCGTCCGGTGTTTGCTGCACTGGGTGCCGGGATTGCGATGAGCGGTAGCCTGCTGGGGCCACTGCTGTTCTTTATCCTGTTCAACGCAGTCCGTTTGCTGACCCGTTACTATGGCGTGGCATACGGTTACCGTAAAGGTATCGATATTGTTAGCGATATGGGCGGTGGCTTCCTGCAGAAACTGACTGAGGGGGCGTCAATCCTCGGCCTGTTTGTTATGGGGGCGTTGGTTAACAAGTGGACCCACGTGAATATCCCTCTGGTGGTATCACGGATCACTGACCAAACCGGCGCGGAAAAAGTCACCACCGTACAAACGATTTTGGACCAGCTGATGCCTGGGCTAGTGCCGTTACTGTTGACCTTCGCCTGTATGTGGCTGCTGCGCAAGAAAGTGAACGCGCTGTGGATCATCTGCGGCTTCTTCGTCATCGGTATTGTCGGTTACGCAATCGGCCTGCTGGGCCTGTAATCTGCACGTAATAGCCGGGGGCATGCCCCCGGCTATTTTATTTTAGGAGTTGTCATGTCGCTTACGGATGCCATTCTGGTCCTGTTTATTGGCCTATTGTTGGCCTGGTCTATTTATGATGAATTTATCCTTAACCAGCGCCGTGGCCCTACCCTGCTAAAGATCCCTTTATTACGCCGTAAACCCACCGATACCATCATCTTTATCGTGCTTATCGCTATTTTGGGCTACAACAACGTCAACAACCACGGTACTCAGGTAACCACATGGTTATTATGTGCACTGGCCTTGATGGGGTTGTACATCGGTATTATTCGTCAACCAAAGGTACTATTTAAGGAAAAGGGTTTCTTTTTCGGCGGTGTCTGGATTGCCTGGTCACGAATTAAGGAAATGAATTTATCTGAAGATGGCGTATTAGTAATGCAATTAGAGCAAAGACGCTTGTTGATTCGGGTAAAAAATATCGACGACTTAGACAAGATTTATAAATTAATGATTTCAAGTCAATGAGTTACAATATAGCACTGTCTATACATTGGTATAAAAACAAACCATTGAGTAATAGCCTGTGCTATATCTTTCCAGCATAATCCCTACCAATATTTAACGCTTTAATTACCTTATTTTGCTAATGAATATCGTTATCATTTATATGGTTTTTAATATTAAACCCGTCAGTTGTTATTGCCCAAATAAATATGATAAGGTTGCGCCGTCATTTGGGGAGTAGCTAATTTCCTGTTTGGAAATGTACGCCGTCAACATACTCGTTGAAAAACGTGGCGCGTACGGAACCGGCAGCATGCTGGTTCAAGCGAGACCATAGGCACAGTAACTGCTGATACTGGGGGCAGTACTTGTGTATATGGTTTACCCGGTCAGGACGTTGTAATGAATATCACCGCTACTCTTCTTCTCGCTTTCGGCATGTCTATGGATGCATTTGCTGCCTCCATCGGTAAGGGTGCCACTCTTCATAAACCAAAATTCTCTGAAGCCCTACGCACCGGTTTAATCTTCGGCGCGGTTGAAGCTATCACCCCGTTAATTGGCTGGGCTATGGGCGTGTTTGCCAGCAAGTTCGTGTTGGAATGGAACCACTGGATAGCCTTTATTCTGTTGATCTTCCTGGGTTTACGTATGGTTACTGAGGGAATTCGTGGCAATACGGATGAGGATGCGGAACCCGTTCGCCGCCACGGTTTCTGGTTGCTGGTCACCACCGCGATTGCCACTAGCCTGGATGCCATGGCCGTGGGTGTCGGGTTGGCATTCTTGAAAGTGAACATTATTGAGACTGCGCTGGCCATTGGTTGTGCTACGTTGATAATGTCCACCCTGGGTATGATGGTAGGCCGCTTTATTGGGCCTTTGCTGGGGAAGCGAGCCGAGATCCTCGGCGGTTTGGTATTAATTGGCATTGGTTGCCAAATCCTCCACAGCCACTTCTACGGTTAACTTCGCCCCGCTTACGCCAACAACGGCGGTTTACACCGCCGTTTTGCGCCAAATCCGGATAAAGAAATCCGTTTCACACTCAAAGCGCTCACTCTCCGCCAGCTGTTGCCATACTTCCGGCTTAGCCCGCCAGGCGAATGGCGTCATTTGCAGTAACGCCATGGCCTCCTCGCCACGCAGATTCATCGGATAATTCAAACGCAGCTCTTGTTCCAGCGTAAAGCCTTCCAGCACTTCCGGTTCGGCGTTATGTAACTTCACCTGTGGGTAAATCAACCCCTTAAATTGAACCAGATGACGGGGCGCGGGGGTAGCGGTGATCACCAGCCCGTTTTCTTTTACTACCCGAAACAATTCATCAGCCTTGCAGGGCGCATAGATACGGATAATAGCGGCAAAACTTGAGTCAGCAAAAGGAAGGCGATGGCTAGAGGCCACGCAGAATTCGATATGCCGGTAGCACTTAGCACCGGCGCGGATAGCCGGGCGGGAAACGTCGAGGCCATAGCAAACATGCTGATATTGACGGGCAATCTGTGAGAAGGCGTCAGTGTAATAGCCTTCCCCACAGCCAATATCAAGCACATCGCCGGGCTGTTCACTTAATCTGGCATCCAGCTGCTGTGCAATGGCGTCACGCAGCGGTTGATAATGGCCCGCATTTAAAAAACGGCGGCGCGCCTGTATCATCTCAGCGCTATCGCCAGGTTCTTTTGAGCGCTTATGCTGAACCGGCAGCAGGTTGACGTAGCCCTCTTTGGCACGGTCAAAAGTATGCCCTTGCGGGCAGCGATAAGCATTGTTTTGTGCCGCCAAAGGCTGGTGGCAAAGCGGACATAGCCAGGACATAAAGGCTCCCAGTGAGGAAAAGCGGCAAGTTTACCGTTAAACCCCAGCGGGAGGAAATCTTACGATGTTGGAACCGCGCTATTTGCCTTATGCAGCGTGATCAGGTTATCCATCCCTGGTGCCAGTCCATCCGGCTCGACATTTTCCAGCCTTAATACATCCCCCATAATTTGGCTGAATACCGGGGCGGATACCGCCCCGCCGTAGTATTTACCATTTTCCGGATCGTTCATCACCACTACCAGCGCGAAGCGGGGATGACTGGCTGGAGCTACTCCAGCGGTGTAAGCAATATATTTATTAATATATTTCCCGTCCGGGCCAATTTTCTTGGCGGTACCGGTTTTCACTGCCACACGGTAATCGCGCACCGCGGCTTTGATCCCACCACCGCCGGGCAAGGCCACACTTTCCATCATATGTTCCACTTCGTGGGTAATGGTTTCCGACATCACCCGCTGGCCCACCACTGGCGGATCAACCCGGGTGATAGAAAGCGGCCGTGATACGCCGAAACTACCAATGGTGGCGTAGACGTGGGCCAGCTGAAGCGGCGTGACCATCAGGCCGTAGCCAAATGAGAAAGTGGCACGATCCAGCTCGCTCCAGTAGCGGCGATTTGGTAACAGACCACTGCTCTCACCAGTTAGGCCAATGCCGGTCATTCGACCAAATCCAAAACCCTTATAGGTGTTGAGCAATTCCTGGATCGGCATCGCCAACGATAAGTGAGAAACCCCGGTATCACTGGATTTTTGTAAAATCCCGGTGAGGGTCAACTGTGGGTAATAGCCCACATCATGAATTTGATGGCCGTCAATCATATAAGGCCGGGTGTCTACTACCGAATCAGGCTTAACGATCCCCTGTTTCAGGCCGGTCATCAGCACCATTGGCTTAACAGTAGAGCCAGGCTCAAACGTATCGCTGATGGCGCGGTTACGGAAGTCATTTAGGCTGGCTTTGTCACGGTTGTTGGGGTTATAAGTAGGATAGTTAGCCATCGCCAGCACTTCGCCGGTGTTGATATCAATCAGCACCGCGACGCCCGATTCCGCCTTATTCCAGGACACTGCATTGCTAATGGCGTCTTCGGCTACGGTTTGCAGCCGTTTATCGATGCTAAGCATGATGTTATGGGCCGGGCTGGCGGGGACCTCGGTGATATTTTCAATCACATTCCCATGCTTGTCTTTACGCACCAAGCGCTCTCCGGATTTGCCGGTCAGCTCGGTGTTGAAGCTTTTCTCAATCCCTTCGATCCCCTGATCGTCTATATTGGTAAAGCCAATCAGATTGGCGGCTACCCTGCCCGCAGGATAGAAGCGCCGGGACTCTTCACGCAGATTGACGCCGGGCAGATTGAGCCGGTCGATATACTCTGCCTGTTGAGGATTAAGCTGACGCGCCAGATAGACAAAGCGCCCGTGAACATTGTGCTGAATTTTCTCCATAATTTGGTCGAGGGGTTGATGCAGAGTATCGGCCATGGCCTGCCAGCGCGCATTAACCTGAATGCCGCCCTTCTCCATCAAAACTTTAGGATCCACCCAAATAGCATCCACCGGTACGCTAACCGCCAGCGGCTCGCCGTTACGATCTTCGATCATGCCTCGGGTCACGCTAATGGGTTCATCACGTAAGGATCGCATATCCTCTTGCTTGACTAAGGATTCCGGCTCAACGATTTGCAACCAATACACCCGTATTAGTAGCAGCACTAAGCTAGTTAAGATGGCAAGGCATAATACCCCGAAACGCCAATGTACGAAATTATGAGGGAACTTTTCCGCGTTGTTCTTCACAACCAATCCTATCACTACTCTGATTGTGTTTGATTAGACCTGAATTGCAGATGAAATGCGGGTAAACAGTGCTACAAGACTCATGGGTTTGCAACAAGAGACAACATAAGCGGGGATTCTGACGCACTCTGAAACAAAGTGGTTAAAAAACAAAAGCCCCGCCAATGGCGAGGCTTCGCGATAACCCGCAGTGAACAAGCACCGCACGTTACAGGATTAGATAGCAGTTACGTTTACAGCTGCTGGACCTTTCTGACCATCCTGAATTTCGAATTCTACGTTCTGGCCTTCAGCCAGAGTTTTGAAACCGTTACCCTGGATTGCAGAGAAGTGTACGAACACGTCTTTGCTGCCGTCAGCAG
>CBIFWW010000010.1:0-47837 GCA_966186435.1 uncultured Enterobacteriaceae bacterium | reverse complement strand
ATATTTAACATTATGTTAACTGTTAAAGTAATTAGCTATATCGATTCTGCAAATACATTTCTTGCCTGTTAGCTAAAAGGGGCTATTCTGCCCTTGCGCCGCCTTACCCCGGCTGCAATGCGTTAAAATTGGCGCAGACAGTGGCGTATTTTCGATGCATAATCAGCGGCTAAATGGTTTAACTGCATACCAAACCACACAGCACGATTTTTTCGCAAGGTGAAGGATTATAGTTATGAAGCTTAAGTACACCCTTCTGGTGTCTGCCCTGTTAGCGGTTACCGCCGTCTCTGCACAGGCGGCAACAGAATTAACGCCGGAGCAGGCTGCCTCGTTAAAACCTTATGACCGCATCTCTATCACCGGGCGTTTTAACGCCATTGGTGACGCTGTTAAGGCTGTGTCTCGCCGGGCTGACAGCATGGGTGCCGCTTCTTTCTATGTTCTGGATACCAACGATACCGGCAATAGCGGTAACTGGCGCGTGGTGGCGGACGTCTATCATGAAGATGCGCCAAAAGCGGAAAAACCGCAAAATCGCGTCATCAATGGCGTGATGGAACTTCCAAAAGATCAGGCTTATACCCTTGAGCCTTACGACACCGTAACTGTGCAGGGCTTCTACCGCAGCCAACCGGAAGTCAACGATGCCATCACCAAAGCCGCCAAAATGAAGGGCGCGGATTCCTTCTTTATCGTACGTCAGGTTGATGCCAACAGCGGTGGCAACCAGCGTATTACCGCTTTCCTGTACAAGAAAGACGCCAAAAAACGCTTGGTGCAAAGCCCTGATGCTATTCCGGCTGATTCTGATGCGGGCCGCGCCGCCCTGGCTGCCGGCGGTGCCGCTGCGGCTAAAGTAGAAATCCCGGGAGTAGCATCTTCCAGCACACCTAGCTCCGACGTGGGCCGGTTCTTTGAAACCCAAACGACTAAGGGTGGCCGTTACACCGTCACGCTGCCTGACGGCACCAAGATTGAAGAAGTGAATAAAATCACTGCCGCCCAGATGGTGCCTTTTGACAACGTTCAATTTACTGGCCGCTTTAACAGCATGACCGATGTCTCTTACCAGGTCGCCAAGCGCGCGGCAGAGAAAGGGGCCAAGTATTATCACATCACCCGCCAGTGGCAGGAACGCGGTGGTAACCTGACTGTTAGCGCCGATTTATTTAAATAATCACCAGCCGTTATGACCTGGGCAGCCCAAGGCTGCCTTTTTATCTCCCTTTTCCGGCCAAACTTATTGCAACCCTGTTAGCCACTCCGTAAAATCGCGCGCCATTAATAAACACCATTTTTATGCGACAACACGTAATAATTATTCCGCACTGCCGATATCTTATAGAGTAAAACTATGGAAAAAAAACTAGGTCTGGCCGCACTTACCGCACTGGTGCTCAGCTCTATGCTGGGTGCCGGAGTATTCAGTTTGCCGCAAAACATGGCGGCGGTGGCAAGCCCAGCCGCACTGCTGATTGGCTGGGCCATTACCGGTGTGGGGATCTTGTTTTTGGCGCTGGCGATGCTGCTGTTGACCCGCATCCGCCCAGATCTGGATGGCGGCATTTTTACCTACGCCCGCGAAGGCTTTGGTGAACTGATTGGCTTCTGCTCTGCCTGGGATTATTGGCTATGTGCGGTGATCGCCAACGTCTCTTATCTGGTGATTGTGTTTTCCGCCCTGAGCTTCTTTACCGATTCCCCGGCCTTCCGCTTATTTGGCGATGGAAACACCTGGCAGGCCATGGTCGGCGCATCGGTTTTGCTGTGGGTGGTGCATTTCCTGGTGTTGCGCGGGGTGCAGACCGCCGCTGGTATTAACCTGGTGGCGACAATGGCGAAAATGATCCCACTGGGTTTATTTATCGTGCTGGCGCTGATGGCGTTTAAATTCTCCACCTTCGAAATCGACTTTACCGGCCTAAAGCTGGGTGTGCCAGTATGGGAGCAGGTTAAAAACACCATGTTGATCACCCTGTGGGTATTTATTGGTGTTGAGGGTGCAGTGGTGGTTTCTGCCCGCGCCCGTAATAAAAAAGACGTGGGCCGCGCCACCTTATTAGCTGTTGTGGCAGCCCTGATGGTCTATCTGTTTGTCACCCTGCTCTCCTTAGGTGTAGTGCCGCGCCACGAGCTGGCCGGGATGCGTAACCCGTCGATGGCGGCCCTGATGGTAGAAATGATCGGCCCTTGGGGTGAAGTGATTATCGCCGCCGGGTTGATTATCTCGGTATGCGGCGCTTACCTGAGCTGGACCATAATGGCTGCAGAAGTGCCGTTCCTGGCCGCAACCTACCGCGCGTTCCCGCGTATTTTCAGCCGCCAGAATCAAAACAATGCCCCTGCTGCCTCCCTGTGGCTGACCAACTTCAGCGTACAAATTTGCCTGGTGCTGATCTGGGCCACCGGCTCTGATTACAACACCCTGCTGACCATTGCCTCGGAAATGATCCTGGTGCCGTATCTGCTGGTGGGTGCCTTCCTGATCAAAGCCGCCAAAACCCCGCTACATAAAGCGGTCGGCATTGGTGCTACGGTATATGGCCTGTGGCTGCTGTATGCTTCCGGTATCACCCACCTGCTGCTTTCGGTGGTGCTGTATGCCCCTGGGCTACTGGTATTCCTTTATGCCCGTCACAACCATCAAATGGATGAAGCACTTAACCGGGCAGAAAAAGCTATCATTGGGTTGTTGTTAGTGGCGGCAGTGCCTGCCACCTGGATGCTTACCCAATAATCAGAGGTTTATATGCCCCACGCTGACGCCAGCCTGGCACCTATTGTTATCACCGGTGCAGCCCAACGTATCGGGTTGGCGTTAGCCAGGCATTTTCTGGCCCGGCGTCAGCCGGTGATGGTCAGTTACCGCACCCGTTACCCGGCGGTGGAGCAACTAGAAAGTTTAGGGGCCATCTGCCTGGCGGCAGATTTCAGCACCGATGACGGTATCAATAGCTTTGCTCAGGATGTGATAGCCCGGGCGCCACGATTACGGGCTTTGATCCACAATGCCAGCAGCTGGCAGCCGGAAACCCCGGATACCCCAGCGGCGGATACCCTGCACGCTATGTTGCAAATCCACGTCAATACCCCCTATTTGCTCAACCTGGCCCTGGCCCCGTTACTTCAGAACCAGGGGCAAGCCGGAGCGGATATTATCCACCTCACGGATTTTGTAACGGACAAAGGTAGCGAAAACCATATTGCTTATGCCGCCAGTAAAGCGGCGCTGGAAAATCTCACCCTCTCCTTTGCCCGCAAGTTAGCCCCGGCGGTAAAAGTTAACGCCATTGCCCCTTCAATGATTATGTTCAACCCCGAGGACGACTACGAATATCGCCGCCGGGCGCTGGATAAATCCCTAATGAAACTGGCCCCCGGGCCGGAGGAAATAGTGGCACTGGTGGATTATCTGCTTTCCAGCCGCTTTGTTACTGGACGCACGTTCAACGTAGACGGTGGACGGCACCTGCGCTGATAGCGATTTTAAAAAGATGCGTGTATGTTGGTTTTTTTTCATGACGCGTGGCCACAATGAATAAGATCGTATTCGTAGAAGATGATCCCGAAGTGGGGTCCCTGATTGCCGCTTATCTTGGCAAACACGACATAGATGTGATTGTTGAAACCCGGGGCGACCGCGCCGAGGCGGTCATCCTGGAAGTGAACCCCGATCTGGTTCTGCTGGATATCATGCTACCCGGCAAAGACGGCATGACCCTGTGCCGCGATCTTCGGCCCCAATGGGAAGGCCCCATAGTGCTGCTGACCTCCCTCGACAGCGACATGAACCATATCCTCTCTCTGGAGATGGGGGCCAATGACTATATCCTGAAAACCACGCCCCCGGCGGTGCTGCTGGCCCGCTTGCGCTTGCACCTACGCCAACGGATAGCCAACCAGTCCCAGACTGAGGCCCCGGCCCTTACCCCCCATAAAGCTATCCGCTTTGGGACCTTGACCATTGACCCCCTTAACCGCCAGGCTTTACTGGAAGACGAAGAGGTGGTGCTGTCTACGGCAGATTTCGATTTGCTATGGGAATTGGCCACCCACGCGGGGCAGATTATGGATCGTGACGCACTGCTGAAGAATCTGCGCGGCGTTACCTATGATGGCATGGACCGTAGCGTGGACGTGGCGATTTCCCGGTTACGTAAAAAACTCAAAGACAACGCCACCGAGCCATACCGCATTAAAACCGTGCGTAACAAAGGCTACCTGTTCGCCCCACACGCCTGGGAAAGCCATTTGTCATGAAAAAGCTCTTCATCCAGTTCTATCTGTTGCTGTTTGTCTGCTTCCTGGTGATGACCATGCTGGTTGGCCTGGTTTATAAATTCACCGCCGAGCGGACGGGCCGCCAGTCGCTGGATGATCTAATGAAAAGCTCGCTCTACCTGATGCGTAGCGAGCTGCGGGAAATCCCGCCCCGGGACTGGAACAAAACCATACGCGACCTGGATTTGAACCTCTCCTTTGAACTCAATATCGAGCCATTAAACAAGTTTAAACTCGATGCTCCCACCATGCAGCACCTGCGGGAAGGGGAAATCGTTGCCTTGGATGAAGAGTACACCTTTATCCAGCGTATCCCCCGTAGCCACTATGTGCTGGCCGTAGGCCCGGTGCCCTATTTGTTCTATCTGCACCAAATGCGGCTGCTGGATATGGCGATCATCGTTTTTATCGCTTTCTCCTTGGCGGTGCCGGTGTTTATCTGGCTACGGCCACACTGGCAGGACATGCTCAAAATCGAAGCCGCGGCCCAGCGCTTCGGTAAAGGCCATCTCGATGAACGCATCCATTTTGATAGCGCTTCCAGCTTTGAACGCTTTGGCGTGGCTTTTAACCAGATGGCCGATAATATCAACGCCCTGATTGCCAGTAAAAAGCAGTTGATTGACGGTATCGCCCATGAGCTACGCACCCCGCTGGTGCGCCTGCGCTACCGGCTGGCGATGAGTGATAACCTTGGCGAAGATGAATCCCAGGCCCTTAACCGCGATATCGGCCAACTGGAATCCCTAATCCAGGAGCTGCTCACCTACGCCAGACTCGACCGACCACAAACCGAAGTACACCTTACTCCGGTCGATTTAGCCCACTGGCTGGAGACCTATATTGAAGATGCCCAGTTGGTTAATCCTCAGCGTACGGTGGCCCTGGCACCAGTGACTCAGGCTGACTATGGCGATGTGGATATGCGCCTGATGGAGCGGGTAGTGGATAATTTGATTAACAACGCCCTGCGCTACAGCCAGCAAAACATCACCGTCAGTTTGAGCCAGAATAGCGGCATCAACCTGTTGCAGGTGGATGATGATGGCCCCGGCATCCCGGAAGAGGAAAGCCTGCGAGTGTTCGAACCCTTTGTGCGGCTGGACCCGAGCCGCGATCGCGCCACCGGGGGCTGCGGCCTGGGCCTGGCAATTGTCCATTCCATTGCTACCGCTCTGGGCGGCAAAGTGCAGGTGGCAGCCAGCGAAGCCGGTGGTGCCAGCTTCCGTTTTAGCTGGCCACCCCTTAGCTGCGGTAATTTACCCGCCCTGCCAGACACCGCCCGCCCGGTATAAACCTTGCCGGGAACCCGGCAAGCTGCCCATTCCATTTATCGTTTGTGTCAATTCACCCTTGCTAAGCGTCTCTTCTGCACCCGACTTGACCCAGGCACCTATTTGCCCAATAATAAGTATGTTGTAACTAATGAGGTAACTTATGGCCCAATATGATTTGATCCTGCGACTGACCGACACCTTCCGCACCCTGGAGCACGCCCTGCTGGCCCTGCGACAGACTCTGGCAAATACCCCGCTGCTAGTGGCACGGGTCTTCCCACTGCCCGATGTCGAAAAAGGCAAAGAGCACGACAGCGTTGCCAGCATCGAGGTGCGCCAAATCCTCGGCCAGGAAGCCCTGGCGCTGGCACTGGATCACTTCAGCCATCTGTTTATTCAACAGCAGTCCGAAAAACGCAGTAGTAAGGCGGCGGTGCGTTTGCCCGGCGCCCTGTGCTTTGAAACTGATGACGCCAGCACTGCCCATATCAGCGAACTGTTGTCCACGGTTAACCGCCTTAAAGGGGAGTTTGAGCAGATTGTGACTGTCGAGTCCGGCCTGCCGACGGCGGCCCGTTTTGAATGGGTCCACCAGCATTTAGCGGGGCTGATGACCCTGAGCGCCTATCGTCATCTGATAGCCCTGACCAACCCGGCCACCATCCGTTTTGGCTGGGCCAATAAAAACATCATTAAAAATCTCACCCGCGATGAGGTATTAGCCATGCTGGAGCCGGGCCTGAAATCGCCCCGGGCCATTGGTGGGTTAAGCAAAGAAGAGTGGCATGCCAGGGTGACCCGTGAATACAACGATATTGCCGCCCTGCCGCAGCAGGCACGGCTCAAGATTAAACGGCCCGTTAAAGTGCAACCGCTGGCCCGAGTGTGGTACCCGGAACAACAGCGCCAGGTGCAGTATGCCTGCCCGACGCCGCTGATTGTGTTGTGCCAGCGCGACCGGGGGGCGGCAGTGCCCGATCTCGGGGAATTGCTGAATTACGATGCCGACAATATTAAGCACCGGTTCCGCCCGAAGGCGGAACCCTTAACGCTGATGATCCCGCGCCTGCATCTCTATCTGGCCAACTAATTACGATTTCATACTGCCTACCATGGCTTCAGGCCGCACCCAACTATCAAACTCCGCCTCGGTTAAATAGCCCAGCTTCAGGGCCGAGGCTTTCAACGTCAGCCCCTCTTTGTGGGCTTTTTTGGCGATTTCAGCCGCTTTGTCATAGCCGATATGGGTGTTAAGAGCCGTGACCAGCATCAGTGACTCATTCAGTAACTGGTCGATACGCGCCCGGTTTGGCTCAATGCCTTCGGCACAGTGATCGGTAAAGCTGGCGATGCCATCACCCAGCAGGCGTACCGATTGCAGGAAGTTGTGGATCACCATAGGCCGGTAGACGTTTAGCTCGAAATTACCGGATGCCCCGCCAATGTTCACCGCCACATCGTTACCCAGCACCTGGCAACAGAGCATGGTCATGGCTTCACACTGGGTTGGGTTAACTTTGCCTGGCATGATGGAACTGCCGGGTTCGTTCTCAGGAATAGCCAGTTCGCCAATACCGCAACGAGGGCCGGAGGCCAGCCAGCGCACGTCGTTGGCAATCTTCATCATCGAGGCCGCCAGCCCTTTTAGCGCCCCGTGGGCATGTACCAGCGCATCGCAGGTGGCCAGGGATTCAAACTTATTCGGTGCGGTGACGAAAGGTTGTTGGGTTAGCCCGGCCAGCGCTTTTGCCACCCGCACCGCATATTCAGGGTGAGTGTTCAGGCCAGTACCCACGGCGGTGCCGCCCAGGGCCAGCTCCGCCAGGTGATCTTCACTTAGGGCGATATGCTTAAGACTGTGGTCCAACATGGCGACCCAGCCGGAGATTTCCTGGCCGAGGGTCAACGGGGTGGCATCCTGTAAGTGGGTGCGGCCAATTTTAACGATATCGCTGAAGGTTTTGGATTTTTCATCCAGCACTGCCTGGAGGCGTTTAATTTGTGGCAGCAGCCGAGTGTTGACCGCGATCACCGCCGCCACGTGCATTGCCGTTGGGAACACGTCGTTGGAGCTTTGGCTTTTGTTTACATCATCGTTTGGGTGAACCAGGCGATTCATGCCGCGCTCACCGCCGAGGAGCTCACTGGCACGGTTTGCCAAAACCTCGTTCATATTCATATTGCTTTGGGTGCCAGAGCCGGTTTGCCAGATGGCCAGCGGGAATTCATCGCGGTGCTTGCCCGCCAGCACTTCATCGGCGGCGGCTATAATGGCCCCGGATTTATCGGCGGCCAGCAGGCCGAGATCCTGGTTAACCTGGGCGGCGGCCCGTTTGGTTAGCGCCAAAGCGGCGATTAATTCCGGGGGCATTTTCTCTGAGGAAATGTTGAAGTGCTCTAGCGAGCGCTGGGTCTGGGCACCCCAAAGTTTATCCGCTGGCACCTCAATGGCGCCCATGGAATCTTTTTCACTGCGAAAAGCCATAACCTGCTCCTTTTAGGTTGAAACATTCACTTGAAAGGACAGTTGCACACGTTGCTTAAAGCCCCGGAGGGCGGGCAATGCGTAAACCGAGTATTGCGGGCTACCATCATTGCCAATGTTTTTATCTACTTTAACAAATTTACAACCATTACATTACACCAAAAAAACCGCCCTTTTGGGCGGCTGGATTATTTAGCACATCGTGTGCATTGGCTGGACTGGATCTCCTGGAAGAAGTCGTGGCCTTTGTTGTCCACCAGAATAAAGGCCGGGAAGTCCACCACTTCAATCTTCCAGATAGCTTCCATCCCTAGTTCCGGGTACTCCACGCACTCAAGGTGTTTAATACTTTGTTGGGCCAGCACCGCTGCCGGGCCACCAATGCTACCGAGATAGAACCCGCCGTATTTATCACAGGCATCGGTCACCTGTTGGCTGCGGTTACCCTTCGCCAGCATCACCATGCTGCCGCCGTTGGCCTGGAACAGATCCACATAAGAATCCATGCGCCCGGCGGTGGTTGGGCCGAGGGAGCCTGATGCATAGCCTTCCGGGGTTTTCGCTGGGCCAGCGTAATAGATGGGGTGATCTTTCATATACTGCGGCAGCGGCTCACCGCGATCGAGGCGCTCTTTCAGCTTGGCATGGGCGATATCACGGCCAACGATAATGGTGCCATTCAGTGAAAGACGGGTCGAGACAGGGTACTGGGCCAGTTGGGCAAGGATCGCCTCCATCGGGCGGTTAAGATCCACGTTGACAGCCTCACCCTCCCCGGCCTGGCGTAGGGATTCCGGGATAAATTTACCCGGATTGCTTTCCAGTTTTTCAATCCAAATACCTCCACGGTTGATCTTAGCTTTGATGTTACGGTCAGCGGAGCAGGACACCCCCATCCCCACCGGGCAGGATGCCCCGTGGCGCGGCAGGCGGATCACCCGGATATCGTGGGCGAAGTATTTGCCGCCAAACTGTGCCCCCAGCCCCAGATTGCGGGCCTCCTCCAGCAATTCAGCTTCCAGCGCGGTATCGCGGAAGGCCTGACCATGTTCGTTGCCTTCCGTCGGCAGTTCATCGTAATACTTGGCTGAGGCCAGTTTAACGGTCTTCAGGGTGGCTTCCGCCGAAGTACCGCCAATCACAAAAGCGATATGGTACGGCGGGCAGGCGGCGGTACCCAGGGTGCGCATTTTGTCCACCAGGTAGTTTTTCAGCTTGCCCGGGGCCAACAGTGCCTTGGTTTCCTGGTAGAGGTAGGTTTTGTTGGCCGAGCCACCGCCCTTGGCGATGCACAGGAATTTATATTCATCCCCGTCCACACTATAGAGATCGATTTGCGCCGGTAGGTTGGTGCCGGTGTTAACTTCTTTGTACATATCGAGGGCAGCGTTCTGGGAGTAGCGCAGGTTATCTTCAATAAAGGTGTGGTATACCCCGCGAGACAAGGCTTCTTCATCACCACCGCCGGTCCAGACCCGCTGGCCTTTTTTACCGACGATAATGGCCGTGCCGGTGTCCTGGCAGGTAGGCAGGATACCTTTGGCGGCAATTTCCGAATTGCGTAGGAATTGCAGGGCCACGTATTTGTCGTTTTCGCTAGCATCCGGGTCAGCAAGAATATCCGCCACCTGCTGTTGGTGGGCGGGGCGCAGCATAAAGGAGGCATCGTGGAAGGCTTGTTTTGCCAGCAGGGTCAGGGCTTCCGGTGCCACTTTCAAAACAGGCAGGCCCTCAAATTCCGCCACCGACACATGCTCGTTGGTAAGCAAGTAGTATTCGGTGTGATCTTTTTTTAACGGAAAGGGAGCCTGGTAGTTGAAGGGTTGGTTCGACATTTTTCTCTCACTTGCAGCGTTAGTACAGGATATTCACACTTTTCACGGCAATTCGGATATTGCACGCTTAAGCATTTCTCCCCCCTATATTCACACATTTATGTAACAAAAACTGAGATTGATACGACTTTTTGATCCCCCTGGTTGCAACCCGTGCGATTACTGGTTTAATACTTGAAATCTTTCCTCTTAATGACAACAGGGCGTAATAATGCATAAGCTGATTAACTCAGTACAAAACTATGGATGGGGCAGCAAGACGGCTTTAACGGATCTTTACGGGGTGGCCAACCCGCAGGGGCTGCCAATGGCTGAGCTGTGGATGGGCGCGCACCCGAAAAGTAGTTCACACATTACTACAGAGGATGGCATTACGCTGTCACTTCGTGAGGTTATCGATACTGACCAGTCCCGCTTCTTGGGTGCCGAGGTTGCTAAACGCTTTGGTGAATTACCGTTCTTGTTTAAAGTACTGTGCGCTGACCAACCGTTGTCAATTCAGGTTCACCCAAATAAAAAAGCCTCTGAAATCGGCTTTGCTAAAGAAAACGCTGCGGGTATTCCACTGGATGCCGCCGAGCGTAATTACAAAGATCCTAACCACAAGCCGGAGCTGGTTTTCGCCCTCACCCCCTTCCTGGCGATGAACGCCTTCCGTGAGTTCAACGACATTGTCTCCCTGCTGCAACCGGTGGCCGGCGCCCATAGCGCCATTGCACACTTCCTGGAAAAACCTGACGCAGACCGGCTGAGCTTCCTGTTTGCTAGCCTGCTGAATATGAAAGGCGACGAAAAATCCCGCGCTCTGGCCATCCTGAAAGCGGCCCTTAACAGCCAGCAAGGTGAGCCGTGGGAAACCATTCGCGCAATTTCGTCTGTTTACCCTGATGACAGCGGGCTGTTCTCCCCCCTGCTGCTCAATGTAATAAAACTCCAGCCGGGCGAAGCCATGTTCCTGTTTGCCGAAACCCCTCATGCCTACTTGAAAGGGGTGGCGTTGGAGGTAATGGCTAACTCGGATAATGTGTTACGGGCCGGGCTAACGCCAAAATACATTGATATCCCTGAGCTGGTTGCTAATGTGAAGTTCGCGCCAAAAGCTGCCAACACCCTGCTGACACAAGCGGTGCAATCCGGTGCTGAGCTTGATTTCCCTATCCCGGTGGACGATTTTGCGTTCTCTCTGCACGATCTCAGTGCTCAACCGCAGCCCTTGACCCAGACCAGTGCGGCTATCGTGTTCTGTCTTGAGGGCAAAGCAACCCTTATCAACGGCGATGAAACCCTGACCCTGCTCCCTGGAGAATCAGCCTTTATCGCTGCCGATGAGTCACCCGTGAGTGTGTCTGGCGAAGGCCGGTTAGCCCGCGTTTTCAATAAGCTAAATTAAGTTACCGATCTTTTTGGTATAGATTTGCTAAGCTTCAGGATGGAAGCTCAATACATGCCGCCGGGCTATAACGCCCGGCTTTAAAATGGATATGCACATATGAAAAAGTCTTTAGTTGCTGTTGGTGTCATTGTTGCGCTGGGCGTCATCTGGACCGGGGCGTCCTGGTACACCGGTAAGCAACTCGAAGGGCGCATGGCGGAAATGGTCGAGAATGCCAACCGCCTACTGCAAAAAAACTCACCCGATGCTGGCCTGACTATCGGCTACCAAAACTACCAACGCAATGTGTTTTCAAGCCACATGGATCTGGTCATCTCTCCTACGCCTGGTGTGCAAAAGAGCTTGCTGCATCCCGGCCACAGCGTGGTGCTAAATGAAGACATCAGCCACGGGCCGTTCCCGTTGGCGCAGCTCAAAACCCTTAATCTGCTGCCATCCATGGCTTCGGTACATACCAAATTGGTAAGTAACGACACCACCAAATGGCTGTTCGAGATGGCCAAGGGCGCATCACCTTTTGATGCCCAAACCCGCATCAGCTATAGCGGCGGCCACAGTTCTGACATCGATATCCACCCGCTCAATCACGAGAAAGAAGACGAAAAGGTGGCCTTTAGCGGCGGGAAATTTACCCTGTCTGCTGACGGGAATGCCAACGCCCTTTCTCTTACCGGCCAGGCCGATAGCGGCCTGGTAGATACTGTTAACGAGCATGGTCAACGAGTGCAGTTGTCTTTCAATGGCCTGAAGACTGATGGAGACAGCAAACTTTCCAGCTTTGAGGAGCGTATTGGTAGCTCCAATGTGAAGCTGGATAAACTGGCGATTGCCGCGGCAGGTAAAGAACTGGTGGTGCTGGAAGGTTTCTCCCTGGCCGCTAAGTCCGATGTGGAATCCGATGGCAAACATATGAATGGCCAGGTGGACTACTCCCTCGACGCGGTTAAAGTCCAGGGCCGCAATATGGGTAGCGGTAAAATGGCCCTGAAGATCGGCCAACTGGATGGTGCCGCACTGCATCAGTTCTACCAGCAATACAATGCTCAGGTACAGGCGCTGCTGACGGATCCGGCCATCGCTAATAACCCTGAGCTGTACCAAATCCGCGCCTTAGAGGCTTTAACCAGTAATCTTCCGCTGCTGTTAAAAGGCGGGCCGGTGATCACCGTGGCCCCGCTAAGCTGGAAGAACGACCAAGGGGAAAGTACTTTTAACCTCTCCCTGTTCTTGAAACAGCCGCCAACCAGCGCCGCCGTAGCAGCCCCGCAAACCCCGGAGCAAGCCTTTGCTAATAACGTGAAATCTGTGGATAGCAAGCTGGTGATCCCGATAGATATGGCAACAGGCCTTATGACCCAAGTAGCGCAGCTGGAAGGCTATGAGGAATCTGATGCACGGAAACTGGCGAGCCAGCAGGTGAAAGGGCTGGCGGCGATGGGGCAGATGTTCCGTATCACCACCACTGACGACAATAAAATCCTCAGCAGCCTACAATATAACAACGGCCAGGTGACCCTCAACGGCCAGAAAATGCCGCTGGCGGACTTCCTGGAGATGTTTGGGCTGACAATGGCCCCGGCTCCTGCTGAACCTGCAACCCCTGCAGTTCCTGCGGTACCCGCCATCCCGGCAGTACCTAGTCAGCCATAAGCGTTATCTGTAATAAACAAACGGCCGCTATTGCGGCCGTTTGTTTGTCCGCGATACCAGCCGCGGGGTGAGGATTTGGCTGCGGGGTAACAGTTCGGTATCCTGGACACGCTGGAGCAATCGTTCTCCGGCTTCACGGCCCACTTCCCGCGCCGGGGTAGTGACCCAGGTCACGGGCAAATCGTCTAAAGCCGCCTCAGGCACTTCAGCAAAGGCCCCTAACGCCACCCGCTGTTCATAGTAGCTTTCCATCCCCTCGTTACCACTTTGCCGCCCGGCACGCATCAGGCCAAACCAGGCCCCGGCCGCTATAATCGGGTTGTGGCATACGACTGCGGAGATGCGCGGGTTCTGATGCAGCAATTCCACCATAACGTGTGCCGCCTGGCGCTGGCCGGATTCACATTCCACAATCCATTCACTATGGAAAGGCAGGCCGTAGCGAATCAGCGTGGCACAGAATCCACCTACCCGCTCCGCCCGGGTCAATGATGAGCCTATCCCCCCCAACCAGGCAATCCGCTGATGGCCCCGCAGGATAAGGTGCTCGGTGAGCATCTGGGCAGCTTGCATATTATCGGGCCGCACAATATCGGCCTCCTCCAGGTAACTGGCCCGGGAGGCAAACACCAGCAGCACACCGCGTTGACGGGCCAATTCCAGTAAGCCCGCACATTGGGCCGCGGCGCCCGCCACCACAATACCATCCACCCCTTGGGCAACCAGAGTGTCAAAGCAACGCATCAAATGTTGGCCCCGGGTGCCGCTTTGGGTTAAGAACACCAGACGGCCCTGTTGTTCCAAGGTTTCCGTCAGCCCCGCCGTTAACTCGGCATAAAAGGGATTGGTCAAGTCGCGCACAATCAGCCCTACCACCCCGCTTTGTGCGCCGCGCAGGGATGCCGCCTGGCGGTTCCGCACAAATCCCAGTTGCTCGATAGCTTCATTGACCCGAATACCGGTTGCTTCGGAGATGCGCCCTTTCCCACTTAGCACCAGCGAAACCGTACTGACCGATACACCGGCAGCCAGGGCAACATCACTGATAGTTATCTTTTTTAATCCTGCCATTAATCGGCGTTATTCCTTAGGTGTGACAGATAAATCGTTTTACCTGTAAAACAGAATTAAGCCCGTTTTATGACTAAATTTCTGTGATCCACAGCGCGCTAAAGCTTGGTAAAACGTTTTATCATCACTGCCAGTTGTCGAATATTAACCAATAACTTCAAGGAGTCGTGATGGCGGCCAGTCAATCACAAAAATTCACCCTTTGGGAATTCTTCCAGAACCTGGGTAAAACCTTTATGTTGCCCGTGGCGCTATTGTCGTTTTGCGGCATTATGCTCGGCATCGGCAGTTCATTAAGCAGCCATGACGTCGTCACCATGCTCCCGGCATTGGGTAACCCGCTGCTTCAACATGTCTTTGTTTGGATGAGCAAAATTGGCTCCTTTGCCTTTAGCTTCCTGCCAATCATGTTCTGTATCGCCATCCCGCTGGGCCTCGCCCGTGAAAATAAAGGCGTTGCCGCCTTTGCGGGCTTCGTCGGTTATGCGGTGATGAACCTGGCGGTTAACTTCTGGCTGACCGTGAAAGGTATTCTGCCTACCACCGACGTTGCCATACTCAAAGCCAACAACGTGCAAAGCATCCTCGGGATCCAGTCTATCGATACCGGGATCCTGGGTGCGGTGATTGTTGGGGTTATCGTTTACTTCCTGCATGAGCGCTTCCACAACATCCGCTTGCCAGATGCCCTGGCGTTCTTCGGCGGCACCCGTTTTGTACCGATTATCACCACCCTGGTGATGGGCCTGGTAGGCTTGGTTATCCCACTGATTTGGCCAGTGTTTGCTGCCGGGATCAGCGGCCTGGGCCACATTATTAATAGCGCCGGTGATTTTGGGCCGATGATTTTCGGTACCGGTGAACGCCTGCTGTTGCCATTCGGCCTGCAACACATCCTGGTGGCGTTAATTCGCTTCACCGATGCCGGCGGTACCCTGGACGTCTGTGGCCACAGCGTGAGTGGCGCCCTGACCATCTTCCAGGCCCAGCTTAGCTGCCCAACCACGCAAGGCTTCGCCGAAAGCGCTACCCGCTTCCTGTCACAGGGTAAAATGCCGGCCTTCCTGGGCGGCCTGCCAGGTGCAGCCCTGGCGATGTACCACTGTGCTCGCCCGGAAAACCGCCATAAAATTAAAGGCCTGTTAATCTCCGGCGTGGTAGCCTGTGTCATTGGTGGTACCACCGAACCGCTGGAATTCTTGTTCCTGTTCGTGGCCCCGGTACTGTATGTGATCCATGCGCTGTTAACCGGCCTGGGCTTCACCATTATGGCGGTACTGGGTGTGACCATCGGCAATACCGACGGTAACATCATCGACTTCGTGGTATTCGGCATCCTGCATGGTTTGTCTACTAAGTGGTATATGGTGCCGGTAGTGGCGGCGGTATGGTTCGCGGCATACTACGGTATCTTCCGCTTCGCCATCACTCGCTTCAATATCAAGACCCCGGGACGTGATGTGGAAGTTGCCAGCGCCGTTGAGAAAACCCTCGCTGCAGGCCCGGTAGGCAAATCCGGTTACAACGTTCCGGCTATCCTGGCAGCCCTGGGCGGCGCTGAAAACATCGTCACTCTGGACAACTGTATCACCCGTCTGCGCCTGTCGGTAAAGGACATGACCCTGGTGGACAGCGACGCACTGAAGGCTAACCGCGCTATCGGGGTGGTGCAACTCAACCAGCACAACCTGCAAGTGGTTATCGGGCCGCAGGTTCAATCGGTTAAGGATGAAATGGCCAGCCTGATGCAAACCGTTCAGGCATGATTAAACGGGCTGCCCTTGCGGCGGCCCCTGCTATTGTTCGAGGTTTTATGTTTGATTTTGATAGCCAGGTTGACCGCCACGGTACCTGGTGCACCCAGTGGGATTATGTCCAAGACCGTTTTGGCCGCGCCGACCTGCTCCCGTTTACCATCTCCGATATGGACTTCCCTACCGCCCCCTGCATTCTCAGTACCCTGCAACAGCGCCTGGCACACGGTGTGTTGGGCTACAGCCGCTGGCAGCATGATGATTTCCTGGGCGCAATCAGCCACTGGTATCAACAGCGCTTCTCAGCATCCATTGATCCCCAAAGCGTGGTTTATGGGCCATCAGTGATTTATATGGTTTCCCAGCTGATACGCCAGTGGAGCCAACCGGGGGATGAAGTGCTGGTGCATACCCCGGCCTATGATGCTTTCTTCAAAGCTATTGATGGCAATCAGCGCCGCCTGCTGGCCTCACCGCTGGTGAAACAGCCTGATGGCCAGTGGCATTGCGATATGGCTCAGCTAGAAACCTTGCTTCAGCGCTCGGCCTGTAAAGTAATGCTGCTGTGCAGCCCTCACAACCCCACCGGCAAAGTCTGGTCTGAGCAAGAGCTGTCCACTATGGCAGCCCTGTGCCAACGCCATGGGGTGCGGGTGATCAGTGATGAAATCCATATGGATATGGTGTGGAGCCACCAGCACCATATCCCGTGGAGCCAGGTCGGCAAAGGTAACTGGGCGCTGTTCACCTCCGGCTCCAAAAGCTTCAATATTCCGGCCCTAACCGGGGCCTATGGCATGATCAGCGATGAAGCCGACCGGGCCGAATACTTGACAGCTCTGAAAGGCCGTGACGGGTTATCCTCCCCGGCGGTGCTGGCGGTGGCGGCCCATATTGCCGCCTACCGTGAAGGCGCAGCCTGGCTGGATGCCCTGCGGGCTTATCTGGAGGCCAATCTGCACTATGTTGCCAGCCAGCTGAATGCCGCCTTCCCCCAGTTGAACTGGCAGCCACCCCAGTCTACCTATCTGGCCTGGATTGACCTTTCCCCGCTGGATATTGATGATAAGCAGTTGCAGGACACCCTGATTAATCAGCAGCAGGTAGCGATTATGCCGGGCTACACCTACGGCCCGGAGGGCGTAGGTTATCTGCGCCTGAACGTAGGCTGCCCGCGGGGCAAAGTGGAGCAAGGAGTTGAGCGGCTGATTGCCGCGTTGAAATGCCTAACAGCCAGGTAATCCGCCACTATACAGCATTGCCAAGGCCCGCAGATGCGGGCCTTTTTATATCTGAAACTTAAGCATTAATGACCGTAAGGGGTGGTTTCACCGGGGCGCAGGGTTAACATTTGCCAGCTCACTGGTAGTGTTAATTGATGTTGATAGCATTATTCACCTCCAATAATCAGTCTGAGCCGGATTTCAGCATCATCTGTTTTATCTGCTGAGGATTCAGCTCCTAATACAGCTCACTCATCCCTAACCGCAGCCGGTATTCGGCCCGGGCATTCACCAAGCGCGACATCGCTTTGCTGGCATCACGCACGTCATCGTGAAGCAGGTCTGAAATTTTAACGATACCCATTGCTATAGGTTCCATAATAAAACATATACACATCGTATAGTCCTACACTCTCTCTGTGACGCCGGGTGCCTTAAAAGAGCGCAAAGGGTTAAAAGCGAGTCTGCCAGTCCTGAGAAAACGGCCTTTAACGGCCACCGGGTTCCGGGGTACACTATGGCGCACTTTACTAACAACAAGAGTGCGACCATGATTGATACCTCCCTTCCGCTGACCGACCTGCACCGCCACCTTGATGGTAATATTCGCCCGCAAACCGTTCTCAGTCTTGGCCGACAGTACAATATCGCTCTGCCCGCCACCGACCTGGAAAGCCTAATCCCCCATGTCCAGGTAACCCACCATGAACCGGATCTGGTGAGCTTTCTCTCCAAGCTGGATTGGGGGGTGAAAGTGCTGGCCTCACTCGATGCCTGCCGCCGGGTGGCCCGTGAGAATATGGAAGACGCCGCTCAGCAAGGGCTGGATTATGTGGAGCTGCGCTTCTCCCCACGTTATATGGCGATGAACCACAATCTGCCAGTAGCCGGGGTGGTGGAAGCGGTGATTGCCGGGGTACAGGAAGGGATACGTGAAACCGGTGTTCAGGCCCGACTAATTGGTATTCTGAGCCGTACTTTTGGCGAGTATGCCTGCCAGGAAGAGCTGGATGCTCTGCTGGCTCACCGTGACCATATTACCGCCCTTGATCTGGCGGGTGATGAGCTGGGCTTCCCGGGTTCATTGTTCCTATCTCACTTTAATCAGGCCCGGGATGCAGGCTGGCACATCACCGTTCATGCTGGTGAAGCCGCTGGCCCGGAGAGCATCTGGCAGGCTATCCGTGAGTTGGGGGCTGAACGTATCGGCCACGGGGTGAAAGCCATTGAAGACCCCGCATTGATGGACTTCCTGGCAGAGCAACGGATTGGTATCGAATCCTGTCTGACTTCCAATATCCAGACCAGCACCGTTGCCAGCCTGGAGCACCACCCGCTGAAGGCCTTCCTCGATCACGGCATTCTGGCCACA
The DNA here is from genome assembly GCA_966186435.1 of uncultured Enterobacteriaceae bacterium. Taxonomy (GTDB): domain Bacteria; phylum Pseudomonadota; class Gammaproteobacteria; order Enterobacterales; family Enterobacteriaceae; genus CBIFWW01. Next base: position 29,493 of record CBIFWW010000010.1, on the reverse strand, counting down.
CTGAATTCTGATGATCCCGCGGTTCAGGGTGTAGATATTCGCCATGAATACCAGGTTGCAGCGGCAGCGGCAGGCCTGAGCCAAAGCCAGGTGCGCCAGGCCCAGCTTAATGGACTGGAGATTGCTTTCCTGACCGCGCAGGAAAAGCAAGCCATACGCGATAAAAAAGCACAGTAGTAAAAGATCACCTTCTTAGAAGGTGGCTTTTGAGAATGCCCCCAGTAAGGGGGGCTAATTTCAGGCTTTATTTTATACTCTAACAATTCCATCTGATGTTCGTGAGTTTGTTCCGTTTTCTCCTGATGCCTCACATATCGTCTGATAATTTCTTCATTCACTCCCACCGTATCTACAAAGTAACCCCGGGACCAAAAATGGTTTACCCATAACTTCTTTCTGATGTGTGGCAGATGATAAAAAACCGCGCCGAGGCGCGGTTTTTGTTTTCTCAACCAAGGTTTAGTGTCTGCTTGCCTTCGGCAGCGGCGATGCCCAGCTCGATTAACTCCATTACCTGGATGGCCTGGGTGGCGGGAACCGGGTTTTCACCGGCCCCATTGAGGGCATCACGGATGGCGGCATAAAAGGCGGGATAATTCCCCGGACTGGTCAGCAGCGGCTTCTCTTCAAAAGTGTCGCCCTGAGCCAGCGTCAAGGTGCCGTCGCGCATGTCGTAACCCCAGTCTTCCTGTGGCAGCCGCTCCCCGGCCTTTAGCCGGTCTTCCTGCGGGTCGAGGCCAAATTTCGTGTAGCTCCCACGGGTGCCGTGCACGATATAGCGGGCGCTTTCCGCCGCCGCCAGCATGGTGCCGTGTAACACCACCCGGCGCTGTGGGTAGGCCAGTACCGCATGGAAATAGTCGGTGGTTTCTGAACTCGGGCGCAGCTGGGCCAGATCGACGGTGATGCTTACCGGCAGGCCGAACAGATCCAGCGCCTGGTCGATTAAGTGCGGGGCCAGATCATACCAGATGCCGCTCCCTGCCCCCGGCTTCTCCCGCCAGCGATCGCGAACCTGCGGGCGGAAGCGGTCGAAGTGGGATTCAAAGTAGGTTATTTCCCCTAATTGCCCTTCGGCAATCAGCTTTTTCACTGTTAAGAAGTCACTATCCCAGCGGCGGTTATGGAACACGGACAGCAGTAGCCCCAGGCGCTTCGCCAAAGTTGCCAGCTCCCGTGCTTGTGACAACGTCACGGTAAACGGTTTATCCACTACCACGTGCTTCCCGGCTTCCAGCGCCGCTTTTGCCAATGGGAAGTGGGTGTCATTTGGGGTGGGGATGACGATCAGGTCAATCTCGGGATCATTTAGCAGCGCCTCCGGGCTGGCGACGACGGGCACCTTTGGCCAGTCCGCCGCCACCTTGCTGGCGTTACTGCTGGAAACCGCTGCCAACGTCATGCCAGGAGTGCCTGCAATCAGCGGTGCATGGAAGGTTTTACTGGCATAACCATAGCCAATCAGCCCGACGCGAATGTTGTCAGTCATAGAGATTCCTCTTTCCAATAATGACTAACATTTCACACTATTAACCTGATGCTCACAACTCAAAATATCGCTAAGACTTTTAGTCGTTAAAAGTGAGCAAGTTCTCAATTATGAAACCGGTTACGGAAACCGGTTGCAGAACCCTTTTAGCTCTGCGTAGACTGCTAATACATTAATTGCACAGGGAGCTTTTCGATGGCCGCTTTTCCGCAGCATTTTCTCTGGGGCGCAGCAACTGCTGCTTATCAGGTTGAAGGGGGCTTTAATGCCGATGGCAAAGGCCCTTCCATTTGGGACGTCTTTGCCCACCAACCGGGCACCACGTTTGAGAATACCAATGGCGATGTCGCCGTCGATCATTACCACCGCTTCCGCGAAGACGTAGCCCTGATGGCCGAGCAAGGCCTGCAAAGCTATCGCTTTTCTATTTCCTGGCCGCGCCTGCTGCCAAAAGGCCGGGGGGAGGTAAACCAGGCCGGGATCCAGTTCTATTCTGACCTGATTGACACCCTGCTGGAAAACAACATCGAACCGATGATCACCTTGTACCACTGGGATCTTCCCCAGGCCTTGCAGGATGAAGGCGGCTGGGAAGCCCGCAGCACCGCCGAGGCCTTTGTTGAGTATGCAAAACTGTGTTACCAGCACTTTGGTAGCCGGGTGAAGCTCTGGTCGACCTTTAATGAAACAGTGGTATTTATCGGCCACGGCTATATTACCGGCGCCCATCCGCCGGCGGTTCAAGACCCGGCCCGGGCGGTTCAAGCCTGCCACCACGTGTTTGTGGCCCACGCGGCCTCAGTAGAAGCGTTCCGCGCCAGCGGCATTGATGGCCAGATTGGCTTCGTTAACGTCTTGCAGACCCACACCCCGCTGACTGACTCCCCTGCCGATCGCCAGGCGGCGGATCTGGCGGACGCCATTTATACCCACTGGTTGTACGATCCGGTACTCAAGGGCGAATACCCGGCGGCGTTGCTGGAGAAAACCCAAGCCCTGTGGGGTGTGCCAAAGATGGCACCGGGCGATGACGCCCTGCTGAAGAACAATATCTGTGACTTTATTGGGCTGAACTACTACAAACGCGAAACCGTGGCTGCCAACAGCGGCGATACCTCCTTGAAGGCTAACCACAGTGGCAAGAGCAATAGCGGCCATGAGTTCGGCTTCAAGGGGTTGTTTAAGTTTGTGCGCAACCCTGAGGGTGTCTATACCGACTGGGACTGGGAGATCTACCCGCAGGGGCTGACTGACGGCATTTTGCAGGTCAAAGAGCGTTACGGTGATATCCCGATGTACATCACTGAGAACGGCCTGGGTGCCAAAGATCCTATCGTTAACGGTGAAGTGCTGGACCAACCGCGTATCGATTACCTGAAGATCCATATCGACGCCATCGAGCGCGCTATGGCACAGGGTGCCGACGTGCGCGGCTACTATCCGTGGTCGTTTATTGATTTACTCAGCTGGCTGAATGGCTACCAGAAACAATATGGCTTTGTGTATGTGGATCACGCCAATGGCCTGGCCCGTAAACGTAAGCAGAGTTTTTGGTGGTATCAGGAACTGATTAAATCCCGGGGCGAAAAGCGTTAAACCCTGACCGGGCGCGGCACTGCGCCCGGTTCTCCCCTTTGTGATACTGGCAATTCTATACAATATCCTTATAATCCCCCGGTTACAGTGTGCGTCACGCACCGTTCTTATTTAGCTCCGGAGGCATTATGACCACCACACCAATGCGTATTGGTGGATGGCTACTGGCACCGCTGGCATGGTTAATCATGACCTTATTCAGCGCATTTCTGTCAGTAGCGTTCTATTTTATGGTTCTGATTACCCCGGAAGTTTACAAAAAACTTAGCGCCCGCCCTGTGAGCGACATCAGCCTGTGGTATTTATCCATGGCCTGTGCAATAGCGCTGTTTGCTTATACGCTGTGGCTCACCATTGCTTTTTTCAAACGCCGGTTACTGGTGCGTAAACACTATATAATCTGGCTGTTGATCACCGTCCTTCTGGCAGTAAAAGCCTTTGCCTTTGCGCCAGTCAGTGACGCCGTTGCGGTGCGCCAATTATTATTTCCGTTGATAGCCGCGGCCTTGCTGGCCCCCTACTTCCGGCGCTCCACCCGGGTGAAGAGCACCTTCGTTAACCCGTAATAACCCTATAAATTCTCCGTTGTCGCTTATTGTCCCCTGTAAGATAATGTGCGACTGCTTTTGTTTAGGTTCCTGAATGGCTGATTATCTGCTGCTTTTTATCGGTACAATCCTGGTCAACAACTTCGTCCTGGTGAAGTTCCTTGGGCTGTGTCCCTTTATGGGGGTGTCCAAAAAACTGGAAACCGCCATCGGGATGGGCCTGGCGACCACCTTCGTCATGACTTTAGCCACCATTAGCTCCTGGCTTATCAATACCTTTATCCTCGTGCCGCTGGATCTTCTCTACCTGCGGACCATGGCTTTTATCCTGATTATCGCCGTGGTGGTGCAATTCACCGAGATGGTGGTACGTAAGACCAGCCCGGCGCTGTATCGCCTGCTGGGTATCTTCCTGCCGCTAATCACCACCAACTGTGCGGTGCTGGGTGTGGCGCTGTTGAGTATCAACCTCAACCACAGCTTTTTGCAGTCAGCCCTTTACGGCTTCTCAGCGGCCCTGGGCTTCTCCCTGGTGATGGTGCTGTTTGCCTCGATCCGCGAGCGCCTGGTAGTGGCGAACGTACCGGCCCCCTTCAAAGGTAATGCCATTGCGCTGGTCACCGCCGGGCTGATGTCACTGGCGTTTATGGGCTTTAGCGGGTTGGTGAAGTTCTGATGAGTATGATTGTCATCGCTGTCGCCGTGTTAACTGTACTAGGTCTGGTTTTCGGCCTGGTGTTGGGCTATGCCTCCCGGCGGTTTGCTATCGAAGAAGATCCGATCGTCGATAAAATTGACGAGTTGTTACCGCAAAGCCAGTGTGGTCAGTGTGGTTACCCCGGCTGCCGCCCTTATGCTGATGCGGTAGGCAACAATGGCGAGAAAATTAACCGCTGCGCCCCCGGGGGCGAAGCGGTGATGCTGAAAATCGCCACCCTGCTGAATGTCGACCCTCAGCCGATTGATGGCGATGAAACCGCCCTTGAACCGGTACGGATGCTGGCGATTATCGACGAGAACAACTGCATCGGTTGCACTAAGTGTATTCAGGCTTGCCCGGTAGATGCCATCGTGGGGACTACCCGCGCCATGCATACCGTCATGAGTGACCTGTGTACCGGCTGTAACCTGTGTGTCGACCCCTGCCCTACCCGGTGTATTGCATTACGCCCGGTAACCCCCACAACGGAGTCCTGGAAGTGGGATTTAAACACCATTCCAGTGCGTAACATTCCTGTGGAGCAACATGCTTAAGCTATTTTCTGCGTTTCACAAAGATAAAGTCTGGGACTTCGACGGCGGTATTCACCCGCCGGAAATGAAAACCCAATCCAGCGGGACACCTTTGCGCCAGGTTCCGTTAGCGGGCCAGTTTATTATCCCGTTGAAACAGCACCTGGGTAGTGAGGGTGAGCTGTGCGTGGCGGTGGGTGACCACGTGCTGCGCGGCCAGCCATTAACTTACGGCAAAGGCCGGATGCTGCCGGTTCACGCCCCGACCTCAGGCACCGTCACGGCGATTACGCCACACACCACCGCCCACCCTTCCGGGCTGGCGGAGTTGTGCGTGATTATTGATGCCGACGGCGAGGACAGCTGGATGCCGCGCACCCCATGGCCGGATTACCAGAACCATAGCCGGGAAGCACTTATCGAGCGCATCCATCAATACGGTGTGGCGGGTTTAGGCGGGGCCGGTTTCCCCACTGGCACCAAATTACAGGGCGGCGGCGATAAGATCGAAACCCTGATTATTAATGCTGCGGAATGCGAGCCGTATATCACCGCCGATGATCGCCTGATGCAAGATTGTGCTGCGCAGGTGGTGGAAGGGATCCGCATCCTTGGCCACGTACTCAAGCCGCGCCAGATCTTAATTGGAATCGAAGACAACAAGCCCCAGGCGATCTCCATGCTGCGGGCAGTGCTGGCCGGTTGCCATGACATCAGCCTGCGGGTGATCCCGACCAAATACCCCTCCGGCGGGGCCAAGCAGCTCACCCAGATCCTCACCGGCAAACAGGTGCCCCACGGCGGCCGTTCCTCCGATATCGGGGTGTTGATGCAAAACGTCGGCACCGCCTATGCAGTCAAACGGGCGGTGGTGGATGGTGAACCGCTTACCGAGCGCGTGGTCACCCTCACCGGGGAGGCCGTCACCCACCAAGGGAATGTCTGGGCGCGGCTGGGTACCCCGGTGCGCCATTTGATGGATTTCGCTCATTTTCATGCCTGTGCGGGCCAGATGGTGATTATGGGCGGCCCGCTGATGGGCTTCACCCTGCCGAATCTGGATGTGCCGGTAGTGAAAATCACTAACTGTTTGCTGGCGCCTTCCGAAAGCGAAATGGGTGAACAACCGCCGGAGCAAAGCTGCATCCGCTGTAGCGCCTGCGCCGATGCCTGCCCGGCAGATCTCCTGCCCCAGCAGCTTTACTGGTTTAGTAAAGGCCAGCAGCACGATAAAGCCCAGGCCCACAATATCGCTGATTGTATTGAGTGCGGGGCCTGTGCCTGGGTATGCCCAAGCAGCATCCCGCTGGTGCAGTACTTCCGTCAGGAAAAGGCGGAAATTAACGCCATCCGCGATGAAGCCCGGCGCAATGCGGAAGCCAAAAGCCGCTTTGAAGCCCGCCAGCTGCGGCTGGAAAAAGAAAAAGCCGCCCGTCAGGCGCGCCATCAGGCTGCCGCGGTGCAGCCTGCGGAAAAAGACAATGCCGCGATCCAGGCTGCCCTGGCCCGTATCCGCGAGAAAAAAGCCGATGCGGCCCAAATCATAGAAATCAAAGCCGGTGCCCTGCCAGACAATCAGGCTGCCATCGCCGCCCGTGAAGCCCGTAAAGCCGAGGCCCGCCAACGCCAGGCGGCTAAAGCCAGTGAGCAGGTGGTGATCCCGGCGGATAACGTCACCGATCCCCGTAAAAACGCGGTGGAAGCCGCTATTGCCCGGGCTAAAGCACGCAAAGCCGCCCAGGCCGTAGAAGCCCCTGAAAGCGCGGCCCCAGATGAGGACGCTACCGACCCGCGCAAGGCCGCCGTGGAAGCCGCTATCGCTCGGGCTAAAGCCCGCAAAGCGGCCCAGGCGGTAGAAGCCACCGAAAGCGCCGCCCCGGAAGAGAACGCTATCGACCCGCGTAAGGCAGCCGTTGAAGCGGCAATCGCCCGTGCCAAGGCCCGCAAGGCTGCACAGCAATCTCAGCAGGAATAATAATGGTTTTCCGTATCGCAAGTTCACCCTATACCCGTAACCACCGGCAGACCGCCAAAATCATGGCCCTGGTGATTGGTGCCATGATCCCGGCCCTGGCCGCCCAGTGGTATTTCTTTGGCCCGGGTATTCTGGTGCAGTTGGCGCTGGCCGCTGCCAGCGCCCTGCTGGCTGAAACCGCCGTAGCCCGGCTGCGTAAAGCCCCTTTAGGCAGTGTAATTGGCGACTATTCCGGGTTACTGACGGGCCTGTTACTGGCCGCCAGCATTCCCCCCCTGGCCCCCTGGTGGATGGTGGTATTAGGCACCTTCTTTGCAGTGATCATCGCCAAGCAACTTTACGGCGGCTTAGGCAATAATCCTTTTAACCCGGCGATGGTAGGTTATGTGGTGCTGCTGATCTCTTTCCCGGTGCAGATGACCAGTTGGTTACCGCCGGAAAGCCTGGCGGCTACGGCGCCCGGGCTCCCCGATGTGCTGGGGATGATCTTCACCGGCCACACTTCCGCGGGCCTGACCCTCCATGAACTCAAAATCGGTATCGATGGCATTAGCCAGGCGACCCCGCTGGATACCTTCAAGACCGGTCTTCACGGAGGTAAAAGCGCCGAGTCACTGCTGCAAGCCCCGATCTTTGGCGGCGTGCTGGCTGGCATTGGTTGGCAGTGGATTAACCTGGCCTGGCTGCTAGGTGGCGCACTGTTACTGGCCAAGGGCGCTATCCGCTGGCATATCCCGGTGGCGTTTCTCGCTTCCCTGTTTATCTGCTCCCTGTTGGGTTGGTGGCTATCCCCGGATAAATGCGCCAGCCCGATGATTCATTTGTTCTCCGGGGCCACCATGTTTGGCGCCTTCTTTATACTGACAGACCCGGTGACGGCCTCCACCACCAACCGGGGGCGCATGATTTATGCCGCTTTGGCCGGTGTGCTGGTGTGGCTGATCCGCACCTGGGGCGGTTACCCGGATGGGGTGGCTTTTGCCGTGTTGCTGGCGAACATCACCGTGCCATTAATTGATTACTACACCCGCCCTCGGGTTTACGGCCACCGCCGCTAAGGACTCCCCGTGTTAAAGACTTTGCAAAAACATGGCGTCACTCTGGCGGTGTTTGCCGCCATTACCACCGGCCTAACGGCCCTGGTGAACGAATTAACCAAAAGCACCATCGCCCACCAGGCCACGGTGCAGCAGCAGGCGCTGTTCGATCAGGTATTGCCGCCAGAGCTGTACGACAATAACCCTCAACAGAGTTGCTATCTGATCGAAGATCCCCAGTTGGGCCGTGGCGTCCATCACCTCTACCTGGCGCGCAAAGCCGATAAACCGGTGGCTGCCGTGCTGGAGGCCACCGCGCCCGATGGCTATTCCGGGGCGATTAAAATCCTGGTGGGGGTGGATTTCAACGGCACCATCCTTGGCACCCGGGTGACGGAACACCATGAAACCCCGGGGCTGGGTGATAAAATTGAATTACGCCTGAGCCGCTGGATCACCGGCTTTAGCGGGCAGAACATTAGTGGCCCGAATGATGCCAAATGGGCTGTGAAGAAGGACGGCGGCCAGTTCGATCAGTTTACCGGGGCCACCATTACACCCAGGGCGGTGGTCAACGCAGTGAAGCGTGCCGGGCTATTTGCCGAAACCATCCCAACCCGCCTACCGGAATTAAGCACCTGTGGAGTCGCCAATGACTAGTATCAAAGAGATATTTGTTCAGGGCCTGTGGAAGAACAACTCAGCTCTGGTACAGCTACTGGGGATGTGCCCGCTACTGGCGGTGACCTCCACCGCCACCAATGCCCTTGGCCTTGGGCTGGCAACCACCCTAGTGCTGACATTAACCAACAGCGCTATCTCCGCCTTCCGCCGCTGGATGCCCCCGGCAGTGCGTATCCCAATCTATGTGATGATCATCGCGGCAGTGGTCAGCATGGTACAAATGCTAATCAATGCCTACGCCTTTGGCTTGTATCAGTCTTTGGGGATTTTTATTCCGTTGATTGTGACCAACTGCATCGTGGTGGGCCGGGCCGAAGCCTTTGCCGCCAAGAATGGCGTGTTCCACTCTGCTCTGGATGGTTTTGCTATTGGGCTGGGGGCAACGGCGGCGATGTTTGTCCTCGGCTCCTTGCGTGAAATCCTCGGCAACGGGACACTGTTTGACGGGGCCGATAGCCTGTTAGGCCCCTGGGCTAAGATGCTGCGGATAGAAGTGTTCCATACGGATACCCCCTTCCTGCTGGCGATGCTGCCACCGGGGGCATTTATCGGCCTGGGCCTGATGCTGGCCGTAAAATACTTAATCGATGAACGGATGAAAGCCCGCCGCGCCAGGAAACAAGTGCTGGCCGAGGTACAACCAGGGAAAGCGCTATGAATAACACTAAACGCCGGGAGATTTTAGCCCGGCTGCGGGACAATAACCCGCACCCCACCACCGAGTTAAACTTTACCTCCCCCTTTGAATTACTGATCGCGGTGCTACTTTCCGCCCAGGCGACCGATGTCAGCGTCAATAAAGCCACTGCCTTGCTCTATCCGGTAGCAAACACCCCCCAAGCGATGCTCGATCTCGGCGTGGACGGGGTAAAAAGCTATATCAAGACTATCGGCCTGTTTAACAGCAAAGCGGAGAACGTCATTAAGACCTGCCGCATCCTGCTGGAGCAGCATAGCGGTGAGGTGCCGGAGAGCCGTGAGGCTCTGGAGGCCCTGCCCGGTGTTGGGCGTAAGACCGCCAATGTGGTGCTCAATACCGCCTTTGGCTGGCCGACTATCGCCGTGGACACCCATATTTTCCGGGTTTGCAATCGGACACATTTTGCCATCGGTAAAAATGTCGAGCAGGTGGAGGATAAGCTACTGAAAGTGGTCCCATCAGAGTTTAAAGTGGACTGCCATCACTGGCTTATTTTACACGGCCGCTACACCTGTGTGGCCCGTAAGCCCCGCTGTGGTGCCTGCCTTATAGAAGATTTGTGTGAGTATGCAGAGAAAGTGGAAATCTAACGTCAGAATAGCCTGCGCTTTTGCAGGCTTATGTTTCTGTTAGTAATGTCTATTCTTTATACAGCGATAATTGCATAACTATTCACTGACTAATCTTGCCCAATGCTAGTTTCCTGCTGTAACCAATCGCCAAAACTAATAGAAACTTTTTTTTTCTCTCGGAATTTTCCATCAATTTGTGAGTAAGATCACTTTGATAACACAATGTTAAATTTAATGCTGTTTTATTTATTCAACGCATTGGTTTCACATAGATGTTTATTAAGTGACCAATACAATAAACCAGACGTTTCTGTACATCCGGTGATATCCTCCAAGTTAAACCCTTAACAGCAAAATATATCACTGTATGTGGTAATTAATGAGCCTCTCACAGATAAAAATTTGGTAAATTTACTCTTCATAAAATTTAACGCTGAATAACAATTATGTTTTAAGCGCATTATTCGATATACTTTAGTTGTAACAGAGTATTTCCAGACTATTGCCTGATAGCGCTGGATAGGGAACATTAATTCGGTATTAACCCTCCTTTATAACTAGAAAGTGGCGACCCACGAGGTGCCACCGCTCGACCGCTCGCGCTTTAAGTGAGCCGCGAAATAAGAGGTATATGTGTCAACTGCAAACAATAAACCAACAGAAAGCGTGAGTTTGAACGCTTTCAAACAACCGAAGTCGTTCTACCTGATTTTCTCTATCGAATTATGGGAGCGCTTCGGCTTCTACGGCCTGCAAGGCATTATGGCCGTCTACCTGGTTAAGCAACTGGGGCTTTCTGAATCTGACTCCATCACGCTGTTCTCTTCCTTTAGCGCCCTGGTTTATGGCCTGGTGGCTGTAGGGGGTTGGTTGGGTGATAAAGTTCTGGGTACCAAACGCGTTATTGTCATGGGTGCCATCGTGCTGGCGATTGGTTACGCCCTGGTGGCCTGGTCTGGCCATGATGCGGGTATCGTTTATGCTGGTATGGCCACTATCGCCGTGGGCAATGGTCTGTTTAAAGCCAACCCTTCCTCACTGCTATCTACCTGCTACGAGAAAGACGATCCCCGTCTGGATGGTGCATTTACCATGTACTACATGGCCATCAACATTGGTTCCTTCGTTTCTATGCTGGCTACCCCGTGGCTGGCCGCTAACTACGGCTGGAGCACCGCTTTCGCACTGAGCGTCGTGGGTATGGTGCTGACCCTGGTGAACTTCATGTTCTGCCGCCGCTGGGTGAAAAACTACGGTTCCAAACCTGACTTCGCCCCATTGGTATGGAGCAAACTGCTGGCTACTCTCGTAGGTATTGCGGTGCTGGTGTGCATTGCTACCTGGCTGCTGCATAACCAGGAAATCGCCCGCATGGTTCTGGGTGTAGTGGCGTTGGGTATCGTTATCATTTTCGCTAAAGAAACTTTCGCTATGCAGGGCGCGGCTCGCCGTAAGATGATTGTGGCTTTCACCTTAATGGTTGAAGCGATCGTCTTCTTTGTACTGTACAGCCAGATGCCAACCTCTTTGAACTTCTTCGCTATTCGCAACGTTGAGCACTCCATTCTGGGTATTGCCTTCGAACCAGAGCAGTTCCAGGCACTGAACCCATTCTGGATCATGATTGGTAGCCCAATCCTGGCCGCCATCTACAACAAGATGGGCGACCGTATGCCAATGCCACACAAGTTTGCTTTCGGGATGATCCTGTGCTCCCTGGCCTTCCTGGTGCTGCCGCTGGGCGCCCGCTTCGCCTCTGATGCCGGTATTGTCTCCGTGAACTGGCTGATCCTAAGCTACGCTCTGCAAAGTATCGGTGAACTGATGATTTCTGGTTTGGGCCTGGCGATGGTGGCACAGCTGGTTCCACAGCGTCTGATGGGCTTCATCATGGGTAGCTGGTTCCTGACCACTGCCGGTGCGGCACTGATTGCTGGCCGCGTGGCTAACATGATGGCGGTACCGGAAAACGTGACCGACCCGCTTCAATCCCTGAGCGTCTACGGCCATGTGTTCATGCAGATTGGCCTCGTGACCGCTGTGATTTCCGCCTTGATGCTGCTAACAGCGCCTATGCTGAACCGCATGACCCAGGATTCACAACCGGTGGCTGACGCCAAACCTGTTACTGCCAACTAAGTACCTGTTCTGATAAAAAGCCGCTCATTGAGCGGTTTTTTTGTGCTTAAATCAGTAAAAAGTGCGCTATTGCTGACAATCCTTCTTCGTCCATGTAATAAACTTTTCAACTGGATCTGTCACGCTCTACCCTACTGCTATCAGGCAACCCAAGGAGATTGTAATGAAGCTATTCTATAAGGCTGGCGCATGTTCCCTCGCCTCGCACATCGTCCTACGTGAAACCGGGATGGATTTCACCCTCGACGCGGTCAATTTACAGACCAAGACCCTGGAGAACGGTGACGATTATCTGGCAATTAACCCAACTGGCATGGTCCCGGCCCTGCTGCTGGATGACGGTTCATTGCTGACAGAGGGTGTAGTGATCATGCAATACCTGGCTGACCACAAACCCGACCGCCAGCTGCTGGCACCGGTGGGCAGCATGGCCCGCTACCACACCCTGGAAAAGCTCAATTTTATCGCCACTGAAATCCACAAAGGCTTTACGCCACTGCTCCGCCCGGATACCCCGGAAGATTTTAAGCCAACGGTACGGGCTACGCTTGAGAAAAAACTGAGTTTTATCGATGAGCAACTGGTGGATAAAGAGTGGCTGCTTGGCAACCGTTTCTCTATCGCCGATGCCTATCTGTTTACCGTGTTGCGCTGGGCACAGGCGGTCAAACTAGATATCAGCCATCTGGCAAATATTCACCGCTTTATGAAAGATGCCGCCGAGCGCCCGTCGATTAAAGCGGCGATGGCGGCAGAAGGAATTTAACCCCTGTAGATACAACAAAACCCGGCGCTGCCGGGTTTTGTTGTGACGTTTTAATCACTAACGGTTACTTCCAGCACACCAGGCAGTAGTTTTTCTTACCACGGCGCAATAGGGTATAGCGGCCAAATAAACGGTCGCTATCGGCAAAAACGTATTCCGCATCGGACTGTTTTTCACCGTTGATGGTGATGGCGTTGGAAGCAATAGTTTTACGGGCCTGGCCACGGGAGGGTTGCAGATCGGAATCGACCAGCGCTTGCATCAGGTCTGCGCCTTTTTCCATTTCAACCATTGGCATGCCATCCTGTGCCAGCTGGGCGAAGTCTTCTTCACTCATGCTGCTGAGATCGCCGCTGAACAGGCTGGCGGTGATACGCTTGGCCGCTTCCAGACCTGCGGCACCGTGTACCAGGCCGGTCACTTCTTCAGCCAGCACGTACTGGGCACGCGGGGCTTTGCCGCTGTTTTTATCTTCTTCTTCCAGCGCATTAATCGCTTCCAGGCTCATAAAGGTGAAGAACTTGAGGAAGCGATACACATCCGCATCAGCGGTGTTGATCCAGAACTGGTAGAACTTGTACGGGCTGGTCTTCTTCGGATCGAGCCATACTGCGCCGCCTTCGGTTTTACCGAATTTAGTGCCATCGGCTTTGGTGATCAGCGGAACGGTCAGACCGAAGGCCTGCTGCTGGTGCAGACGGCGGGTCAGATCGATACCGGAGGTAATGTTACCCCACTGATCGGAGCCACCAATTTGCAGGCACACGCCGTGCAGCTTGTTCAGGCAAGCAAAGTCATACCCCTGCAACAAATTATAGGAGAATTCAGTAAAGGAGATCCCCTGGTCGTCACGGTTCAAGCGCTGCTTTACCGCTTCTTTATTAATCATCTGGTTAACAGAGAAGTGTTTACCGATATCACGCAGGAAGGTCAGCACGTTCATGCCGCCGAACCAGTCATAGTTGTTGGCAGCGATGGCCGCATTACCTTGGGCGTTAAAATCGAGGAACGGAGCCACCTGTTTGCGGATTTTATCAACCCACTCTTGAACAGTATCCTCGGTATTAAGCTTACGCTCTGCTGCCTTAAAGCTTGGGTCACCAATCAGACCAGTTGCCCCGCCCACCAGCGCCACCGGGGTGTGGCCCGCCAGTTGGAAGCGCTTCAAGCACAGTAATGGAACCAGATGGCCCAAATGCAAGCTGTCCGCCGTCGGATCGAAGCCGCAATAGAGAGCAATCGGGCCTTGCGCCAGGCGCTCTGCTAGTGCAACTTCGTCCGTTACCTGGGCAACCAGGCCACGCTCTTGCAATTGTTGAATGAGATTACTTGCCATCAAATTCTCCATGAATAAACGACTGCACCTTAACCGGTACACGGTTTCCGCCTTACTGGCGGACAAAAAAGAAAAGACGCATAGAATAAAACGCTAGCCCTTACAGCGCCAGCGCTTATCCCGTCAAATCTGCTGCAATTTAGCCTATTACGGCGCCAGGCGGTCAACTTGCCACTGATCGCCATCCCTCTGGTACAAAAAACGGTCATGCAGACGGTTAGCACCGCCCTGCCAAAATTCCATTTGCTCGATATTGACGCGGAAACCGCCCCAGAAACTGGGCAGTGGAACTTCGCCCTGCTGGAACTTCTGTTTCAGTTCGAGGAACTTGCCTTCCAGGATACCCCGGGCAGAAATACGGCTAGATTGTTTAGAGACCCAGGCACCGATTTGGCTATCCCGCGGGCGGCTATGGAAGTATTTCAGCACTTCAATCGTTGACAGGCGTTCCGCCTGGCCCTGCACCATGACTTGGCGGTCAAGCATATGCCAGGGGAACAGCAGGCTGATTTTGGGATTGGTTGCCAATTGTTGGGCTTTACGGCTGCCCAGGTTGGTGTAAAACACCAGGCCACGCTCATCATAATGTTTAAGCAACACGATGCGCTGATAAGGCTGGCCGGATTGATCCACTGTGGCCACCACCATAGCCGTGGGATCGGCTAGATGGGCATCCACCGCCTGCCCCAGCCAGCGTTCAAACAACGCCAGTGGTTCAGGGGTCAAATCTGAACGACGAAGGCCGCCTTTGGTGTATTCCCGGCGAATCTGGGCAATCTGTTCAAAATGGTCTTTATCGGACATAGCAGTGTTCTTATGCTTTTTTCAGGTAGGGTTATATTGCGCTCCCCCCGCTGAAATCTCAACGCTGCGCCGTCTGCAACTGGCAGTTTTCCAGCACGATCTGGTCTTTACGATACACCGTAGCGCTTTCACCTTTCGACCAGAACACATAGATCCCGTCGGTATAACGCGTTCCGGAGGCAGAGATCCCCTGTTTCAGGTTCAACATTTTATTGTCATAGACAAAGCTCACTTCTTGGCGGGAATTGTTCAACTGCACCGTTAAGGGCTTTTGTTCACACTGGTAGTTGAGGGTGTCAGTGTTCATACGCTCGACGAAGGTGTTGTAGTAGCTACAACCGGTCAGCAAGGCAGGTAAGGCTAATAGCACTATTTTTTTCATTATCGAATCCTGTTGTTTGTTACTGGAGGGGACTCCCCCCTCCGCGCACTCCATTAATTTACCGTTAAAAAGCAGTAAACAAATTCAGTTAACTCTGAATCGGGTTGGCCGGGTAAATGGCCCCCAATACTGTGGCGGCACTGGCACCGGTCACCGAAGGCAGATTGCCCGATAACCCCGACAGGGTGCGAAAAGCCAGCCAGGCGAAGGCTAACGCCTCCATATCGTCCCCGCTGATACCAAATTCGTCGGTGGTGGAGACCTCGGTGCCCGGTAGCAGGCCCGTGAGGCGGGTCATCAGTAGTGGGTTACGGCTACCGCCCCCACACACCAGCAACCGATCGCTACCGCCGCTGAGCATCACCTGCTCACTGATGGTGACCGCCGTTAACTCGGCCAGGGTGGCCATAACATCCTGCGGATTAATGGCCGGGAAGGTCTGCAACTGGCGCTCTATCCAGCCATAGTTGAAATACTCGCGCCCGGTGCTCTTAGGGGCCGGGGCCGCGAAATAAGGGTCGTTAAGCATTTGCTGAAGCAAAGGCAGAGAAACACAGCCACCTGAGGCCCACTGGGCGTCTTTATCATAAGGCTTGCGCTGTTGCCGCCAGATCCAGGCATCCATCAGCATATTGCCCGGCCCGGTATCAAAGCCGCGCACCGGTTGCCCCGGCACCAGCAGAGAGAGATTAGCAATACCGCCAATATTCAGCACCATCCGGCGCTCGGTTGGATGGGCCAGCAGCGCCTGGTGGAAGGCGGGAACCAGCGGTGCGCCCTGGCCACCCAGCGCCATATCGCGGCGGCGAAAATCCCCCACCACCGTGATGCCAGTGCGAGCAGCAATGATGTTGTTATCGCCAATTTGCAGGGTGTGGGGCGCATCGCCCTGAGGTTCATGCCAGACGGTTTGCCCATGGCAACCAATGGCGGTGATATCCGCCGGGGAGAGCTGCTCATGTTTCATCAGACCGAGTATAGCCTCAGCAAACAGCTGGCCCAGCCGGTGATCAATCTGGCCAAATTGAGATAAGGTGAGCTGCTGTCCCTGGCAGATTGACAGGATTTCTTGCTTTAGCAGTAACGGGATGGGGTGACTGTAGCTGGCCTGTTGGGCTACCAGATTTTGGTCAATGGCCGCCATCACTACGTCAATTCCATCAAGGCTTGTGCCCGACATAACACCAATGTACCGACCTGACTTCATCCTTTGATCCTTGTAGTCTTTTTTAAGCTTAGCTAAGTCCAACATAAAGTGTCCGGCAATACTATGAATTACTGATACTTTTTAATTATTGCCGGATTATAATGTGCAGTACGCGTTAAACACGGATGGTTTAAACAACATTAAACGCTGTTGTTTTACTATCTTTACATTAGCAGTGGGAACCTGATGCATTATAGGTGTCAAAAAACCTATAATTTTAACGGGTAACGCTATTACAGCATGAGTTGTGAACAGGAGATTCATAAAATGATTTCACGTGTATTGGTTATTTCATTGGTTGGCCTGACGCTTGCCGGTTGTGTTAACAACGATTCCCTATCTGGCGACGTATATACCGCCGGTGAAGCCAAACAGGTGCAAAACGTAACCTACGGTACCGTGGTGCATGTGCGTCCAGTGAAAATCAAAGGTGACAGCAACGAGAACGTTATCGGTGCTATTGGTGGCGCAGTACTGGGGGGGTTCCTGGGTAACACCGTCGGCGGGGGCACTGGTCGTTCATTGGCAACCGCAGCCGGTGCTGTGGCAGGTGGCGTAGCCGGACAGGGCGTTGAAAGCTCTCTGAACACCAGCCAGGGTGTTGAGCTGGAAATCCGTAAAGATGATGGCAATACCATTATGGTGGTTCAGAAACAGGGTGATACCCGTTTCTCCGCTGGCCAGCGCGTAGTGATGGCAACCGACGGCAAACAAGTTACCGTTTCTCCGCGTTAATAACTTGAATAAAGGCGGCATCAGTGCCGTCTTTATTTATCTTCTGTTGCTGTTTCTTACGCCTCGTACACTTAACTACCCGCTCCCACACTTTCTCACTTTCATTAACAAGTTATTACGTTATTATGACGATTAATAATATATCCGGATTTAATGACGTTAATTTATAGGGTATTAATTAATAATCCTTATATTTTTACCCAAAAACATTAATCTAAATTATTTATATACTGTAGCAAGGATTTCAGGCAGGCAACGCGCCTAACCCTGGCTTCATGGAGGAATGCTAATGGCTTGGTTAGGTTTGTCATTGAACAACAGACGCATATTTTTTTTAGTAGTAAGCTTGGCGCTAATGATGGTTTTTTTAGGCGGCGTGATGCTACTGCAAGGGGTGAGCACCCCCTTCTCATCACTGCTGTTCCCTACTCTGACTATTTTCCTGTTTGTATTACATGTGCTGATCGGCGTATTTATGGTGATGAAATATTGCTTTGATAAACGCCGCTTATATTTAATGTGTGTCGCCTGTGCATTTTTTGGCTCCGCACTGTTTATGATTGGGACATTATTTAGCTTCCCGACGTGGTTCATTTTATATGACTACGGCCCGGTAAAATATAATGACACTACCATCTTCTTTATGTTCCGTAACATATTAATGATGCTAATGTTCACCAGCGCCCTGGTGCTTTACAAACGCCGGAAACAGGTGGCGAAAAAATTCAACACTCATGGGATGATTTTGTTCCTGATTTTTTTTGCGTTAATGGCGATTCTGGAGCTGAGTTATCTATGCTCCAGTTATAGCAATGTGTTACAGCTTGAGCTGATTGATGATTATACTTACTCCTATCACCAGCTTTGGTCACGGGGGATTTGCCTGATTTTAGTGCTGGGTTGGGCGTTAAATACCGTGATGATGGTCCGCTTCACCCGGCTGAAAAATATCTTCTGGATGAGCATGACCTTCCTATGCTTGAGCTACACTGGCACCTTGACGGCGCTGATCACCGATAACTATGTTGAAAGCTATGCGTGGTATTGCTCGCGGATCTTCGAAGCCGTGGCCACCCTGTTTATTTTGATTACCCTGCTGTTTGACGTGTTCAAAATGTACAGCGTCTCACGGGATCAGTATCAGATTTCTTACCAGAATTCGATTCGTGACCCCCTTACCCGAATATATAACCGCAGCTATTTCTTCGACAATCTGAATACCCTGCTGCGGGATGCCTCCCCTGCTACGCCGGTATCAGTGGTAGTCAGTGATCTCGACCGTTTCAAGCGTATCAACGACACCTACGGCCACGTGCAGGGCGACAAAGTGATTCAGTTTGTCGCCGGGGTGCTAACCAATGCAGTGCGTAGCAATGATATTGCAGCACGGGTAGGTGGCGAGGAGTTTGCCCTGCTACTGGTCAACACCAACGCCCACGATGCCATGATCATCGCCGAACGCATCCGCCAGCGCATCGCTAACCACAATCCACTGGAGAGTGAAGGCCAGCTGCCGGAGCAGATCACCATCAGTATGGGGGTATTTACCACCGAATGTTTTAACTGCTCGGCGGAAGAATGCGTGAAGAATGCCGATAAAGCGATGTATATGGCCAAACATCGTGGCCGTAACCGGGTGGTATATTACGAATTGCCTGCCGAGACCAATGCCGCCAACAGTTGCCAGGAAATTGAACAGCAAGCAGATGAACTCACCGGCACCAGCCGGTGAGTATCAGGAATAGCAGGGTTAATCCCGGGATTGCAGCGTAAGGATGTTTTTCTCCAGACGGGCAATCAGGTCAATTAACAGGGTGTGTTCCTGTTCGGTAATGCCGTCCAGGATCTCACCCCGGGTTTTGGCAATCACGGTTTCCATCTCCTGGATGATGGGTTCCGCCCGTTCAGTTAACTTGATTCGCTTGGCGCGGCGGTCATTCGCACAGGTGTGACGTGCAATTAACCCTTTCTCTTCCAACTGATCTAAGGTACGGACCAGGGAAGGCTGTTCAATGCCAATGGCCTTAGCCAACTGAATTTGCGACTGCTCCGGGGGCAACTGATGAATGTTATGCAGCGTGACCCAGTGTGTCTGCGTTAATTCCAGAGGTTTCAGGCGATGGTCAATTAGTGCCCGCCAGATACGCACTAACCGTGCTAGATCAGATCCTAATGGCGATTCCAATTTCATCTCCTTATAATTAGCTTGCTAACTTATTATACTGATTTTAGACTACTATGCAGGTAATATTTTCATAACGAAAAAATAACGTGATTGATATCATGCGAATTAGAATAATTTTACTCTACATAAAGCTGTATTCAAAGGCAGCCATATCGTTCACTTTAAAGGATTATCTTAAGTGATGCTCTCATTTCTCACCCATGGTATCCCCGTTAAGGATCTTATTTTCGGGGCATCGGTCTATTTTCCGCCTATTTTCAAAGCCGTTTTAATTGGATTTTTCATCTGGCTGGTACTGCATCGCTTGTTGCGGGACTGGATGTACTCCGGCGAAATCTGGCACCCCACGTTGATGGATCTTTCTCTTTTTGCCCTGTCGGTGAGCGCCGGGCTTGTTGTGTTGAGTGTGTGGTAACCCTATGACAATTAAAACCCTAAAATACTTTTCTACCCTGCTGGTACTGGCGGTGGCGCTGATCGTGGGCTGGCTGCTGTGGAACTACTACATGCAATCCCCCTGGACCCGGGATGGCAAAGTACGGGCCGAGCAAGCGAGCATCACCCCCCAGGTTTCCGGCACTATTACTGAGCTTAAAGTGCGAGATAACCAATATGTTAAGGCCGGTTCCCTGTTATTTCATATCGATGATACCCCCTATCAGATAGCGGTGTTGAATGCTGAAGCCGGGCTGGCTCATGCTCAGTCCGATATGGCCAAGGCCAAGAACGAAGCCAAACGCCGCCGCAACTTGCCGCAGAATTATATTTCGGCGGAGGATTTAGACAGCGCCAACCTCAGTTACAAGGCGGCACAAGCCGCAGAGAAAGCCGCAGAAGCCACTTTGAAACAGGCCCGCTGGCAGCTCAGCCAGACCCAAATCACCGCCCCGGTTGATGGCTGGGTGACCAATCTCTCTACCCGTACCGGTGACTATGCCACCGCCGGGCAGCCAGTGTTTGCGCTGGTGGATAGCCACTCTTTCTATGTGCTGGGTTATTTCGAAGAGACCAAGTTGCGCCATATTGCCGTGGGCGACAGCGCTAACATCACCTTATACAGTGGCAACCTGCCGCTCAAGGGCCGGGTAGAAAGTATTGGCCGGGCCATATATGACCAGAGCGTTGAAACTGACTCTGGCCTGGTGCCGGATATCAAACCTAATGTGCCCTGGGTGCGCCTGGCCCAACGGGTGCCGGTACGAATTAACGTCGACCAGATCCCTGAGGGGGTTACCCTGGTCTCCGGCACCACCTGTACCGTGTCCATCGAGCATAAACGCTAATGGGCTTTTCCGCCCTGCGCTGGTCCAACACCCCTTGGGCTAAAGCCACCCTTCCCCAATGGCGCTATGCCCTGCGCAACAGTATCGCTATGGCGCTGGCCCTCACCATCGCTTATTGCCTGGATCTGGATGAACCTTACTGGGCGATGACCTCTGCCGCAGTGGTTAGCTTCCCCACCGTGGGCGGGGTGATCAGTAAAAGCCTCGGGCGTATCGCCGGGAGTTTGCTGGGGGCGATGGCCGCCCTGATCATCGCCGGCAATACCTTAAACGATCCCTGGCTATTTACCTTTGCCATGGCCTCCTGGCTCGGTATCTGCACCTGGGCTTCCAGCCTATATCAGAATAATGTGGCCTATGCCTTTGCCCTTGCCGGTTACACCGCCGCCCTCATCGCCTTCCCGATGATCAACGTGGTGGAAATCACCCAGCTATGGGATACCGCCCAGGCCCGGGTGTGTGAAGTGATTGTCGGGATATTATGCGGTGGCTTGATGATGATGGTGCTGCCCAGCACCTCCGACGGCACCGCGTTAATTACCGCACTGAAATCTATGCACGCCCGATTGCTGGAGCATGCGGAGCTGCTGTGGAAACCGGAGATCACCGATACCATCCGCACCGCCCATGAAGGGGTTATCGGCCAGATCCTCACCATGAACCTGCTGCGGATCCAGGCGTTCTGGAGCCACTACCGCTTCCGCAGCCAGAATAACGTACTCAACTATTTGCTCCACCAGCAGCTGCGGATGACCAGCGTGATCTCCAGCCTGCGCCGCCTGTTGCTGAACTGGCCCAACCCGCCTGAATCCCTATGGCAAAGCCTGGCACAGCTATTGTCGGAGTTAGCCAAGCCCAATTCCGATAAATATACCATTGCCCGCGAGCTGGCCCGCATCGCCCCAACGGATGCCGGGGATTACCAGCACCGGGCCTTCTGGCGGCGGCTGCGCTACTTTTGCTGGATCTATCTGGATAGCTCCCATCGCTTAATGCAGCTGGAGAACGCCACACCGGTGAGTGAGCTAGAGGCCCCGAAAACTCGCTCCCTGGCCCGCCACGCCGACAATATTGAAGCCTTGTGGAGCGGGCTGCGGACATTTTGCATCATCACTATTACCGGGGCCTGGTGTATCACCACCCAGTGGGATACCGGTAGTGAGGCACTCTCCCTGGCGGCCATCAGCTGCGTGCTTTACTCCACCGCCGCTTCACCCTTTGGCTCCTTAATCCTATTATTACGCACTCTGCTTCTGCTCTCTTTATTCAGCTTTATGGTCAAGTTCGGGTTAATGGTGCAAATCACCGAGTTATGGCAATTCTTGCTGTTTTTAGTGCCATTGCTGGTGACCATGCAACTGTTCAAACAGCAAATGAAAAAGTACGCCGGTCTATGGGGCCAGTTAATCGTGTTTATGGGTTCGTTTATCGCCGTCACTAACCCGCCCACTTACGATTACGGCAGCTTTATTAATGACAATATGGCTAAGGTCATTGGCGTGGGCATGTCCTGGCTGGTGTTCTCGGTGCTGCGCCCCAGCTCTGATAAACGTAAAGGCCGCCGCCATATTCAGGCTATCCGCCGGGCTTTTGTCGATCAGCTCAGCCGCCGTCCGGGCTTTAGCGAAAACCAGTTTGAATCGCTGGTTTATCACCATATTAGCCAGTTAAGCAGCAGCCAGGATGACGCTTCCCGCCGCTGGTTATTACGTTGGGGGGTGGTGCTACTCAACTGCTGCCACGTGGTGTGGCAGCTGAGGGAGTGGAATACCCGTAACGATCCGCTGTCCCTGGTACGGGATAATTGTATTACGACGATGCGGGATATTATGAGTGTACGTGGGGTTCAGCACCGGCCACTGTCGGCCTCTTTAGCAGAGTTAAAGCGGATTTGTGACGGATTATCGCGCCATCACTCCCCGGCAGCCCGGGAACTGGCAACCCTGGTTTGGCGCCTGTACTGCTCCTTACAACAACTGGAACAGGCGCCGCCAGACGGGAAAAACCCCGGTTAATTTACTACGCCACAGGCAAAGCGCGCCCCGCCGCCGCCCAGCGGTTTAGGGGTGTCGGAGAAGTTATCCCCGCCCACGTGAACCATTAATGCCCGGCCTTTGATGTCATCCAGTTTCATCAGATGGGGTGCCACCACGGCCTCAGTGGCTTTGCCGGAGGCGTCCACCACCAGTGGCGGGAGATCCCCGGCGTGGCCTTCACCTTCTGGCCCCAGGTGTTTGCCAGTTTTATGGGGATCATAATGCTCACCGGCAGCCCCACCGGCCACGGCTTTACCGTCTTTCATGGCCGGGCTACAGCTGCCCTTTTCATGCACGTGGAAGCCGTGGCTCCCGGCAGGTAAGGCTTTAAGATCAGGGGTGAATTTTAAGCCTTTATCAGTTTCTTCCACCGTAATCGTCCCGATGGACTGGCCTACCGCCTGGGCGGTGACCAGATTCATTTCTACCTTTTCACTGGCGGCCTGCGCGGCACCGCTTAGCAACACTAACGTTATCAGAGTAAAACGTTTCATAATGCCTCCCGAAGGTTTATGTCCTTATTAACTGTATACCAACCCTGGTAAATGCGCAGGCCGGGCGCGATTATGGCACGTCGTAACCCAATGCGGCCTTGCGGATTCGGAACCACTGCTGGCGGGTGAGTTCAATATTTAAAGCACCAATCGCAGAGCGCACGCGCTCAATTTTACCGGAACCGATGATCGGCAGCGGCTGGCTAGGCAAACGCATCACCCAAGCATAGACCACTTGATCGATGGTTTCGGCATTGGTTTCCTGTGCCACCGCTTCCAGTTCCGCCCGCAGCGGCTGCCAGTTATCGTCATTAAACAGGCTACCGCCACCCAGGCAAGACCAAGCCATTGGGCGAATGCGCAGCTGTTGTAACTGGTCCAGGGTGCCATCCAGAATCAGCGGCTGATGCACTGGAGAAATCTCCACCTGGTTGGTGGCAAGGGTGAATGGCAAGCGGGATTGCAACAGGGCAAACTGCGCTGGGGTGAAGTTGGAAACACCGAAGTGGCGCACTTTGCCGCTCTGATGCAGGGCGGTGAAGGCTTCTGCTATCTCATCAGCATCCATTAACGGATCCGGGCGATGAATCAATAGCAGGTCAAGGTGGTCAGTGGCGAGTTTTTGCAGTGAAGACTCGGCGCTATCGATGATGTACTGGCGGTCTGTGATGTAGTGACCGAGGGTGTTTTCGGCTTTGGCAGTGGTGGCGATCCCACATTTGGTGACCACTTCCATCCGCTGGCGCAAATGTGGTGCCAGGCGCAACGCTTCGCCAAAGGCCGCTTCACACTGGTAACCACCGTAAATATCAGCGTGGTCAACGGTAGTGATGCCCAGATCCAGATGCTCCTCAATAAAGCTGACTAACTGGCGCGGAGTCATGTTCCACTCCATCAAACGCCAGTACCCCATAACCAGACGGGAGAACTCCTGGCCCTGAGGGGCCATTGTAATACGCTGAACCATAATACCTGTTTCCTTAATGCTTCAAATAGCCAGGCAGTATACGCCGCTGGTTGATTAAAACAGTGAGGGTTGTTGCGGTTCGTCGTTAATATCCTGTTTTTTCGCCCGTAATTTGCGCAGCAGACGCTGGCGGCATAGGCGGATCACCTCTTGCTTCTGGGCATCGTTCATGGTTTGCCAGCCAAAACGTTCTTCGCGGCTGCGCAAACATCCCCGGCAGTATCCCCGCTCATCGGCTTGGCAAATCCCCCGGCACGGGCTTGGTACCGGAAAAAACTCCAGCTGTTCAGCCATGATTATTTCTCGCTAACAATATTGCTACAATTGAATGCTTTAGCGTAAAATTTAGCAACAGGCAATTTTCATCTCCTCCCATTGCGCCTTGATACAAAAACAGGCCACATTAAGGTTAGGCTAATCTTTATTACTTAGAGTGCAGCCATGGCCCATAAGAACTCAGAATTATGAATTGGTTTAGAAAATTACATTTAAGCGATAGCGGTTTTAATATTGTTACTGCACTGGTCTTTACCCTGATTAACGCCCTATTCATCCAGCGCTGCTGGCGGATTATTGCCCCGGATAGTTTCCACACCTGGGGGTTTGCCGCCAGTATCCCGCTGGTTTTATTCTGCGGCTGGCTGGCGGTATTTAGCCTGATTAATTTGCCGGGATTGCGCAAATTCATCGTGCCTTTGCTGCTGGTAGGCTGCGCTGCGGCTAACTACTTTATGTACAGTTACGGTGCCGTCATTGATACCAATATGATGGTTAACGTATTTGAAACTAACAGCCAGGAAGCCACGGCATTAATCACCCCGCAATTACTACTGTGCATCGGCCTGATGGGATTTATTCCGGCAGTGATTATTGGCGCAGTTAAAATTCGTTCCGGCCACTGGTGGTACGCCATTATGGCAAGGGCACTGTGCGTGTTTGGCGCTATCCTGATTATTTTACTTGCCGCTGCCCTGTTTTATAAGGATTACGCTTCATTGTTCCGCAATAATAAAGGCATTGTGAAGATGGTGACCCCGGCCAACTACGTGAGCGCCGTCAGTTCTTACAGCAAACAGCGCTGGTTTGCCGGTGACCGTACATTGATCAAGATTGGTGAAGATGCTCATAAAGGGCCGATTATCAGCGCTCAGGATAAAAAGACCGTAGTAATCCTGGTGGTGGGCGAAGCCTCCCGCGCTGAAAACTATTCATTAAATGGTTACAGCCGTGAGACCAACCCGGAGCTGAAAAAACGCGGGGTGATTAATTTTGCCCATGCCAGCTCTTGTGGTACTGAAACCGCGGTATCCGTGCCCTGTATGTTCTCCGGCATGGGGCGTAAAAACTACGATGCCGATCTGGCCTCTCACCGTGAAGGTCTACTGGATGTGATGGCCCATGCCGGTATTAACCTGCTGTGGCGAGAAAACGACGGCGGCTGTAAAGGTGCTTGTGACCGCATTCCTCACACCGACATGACCCAGTGGAAACTGGCGGATTTGTGCCAGAAAGGTTCTTGTCTGGATGGGGTTCAGCTCAACCGCCTGGATGAAGTATTAGATGGTGTAAAACAGGATTCGGTGATCGTGCTTCATTTAATGGGCAGCCACGGGCCAGCCTACTATCGCCGCTACCCTGACCAGTTCCGTCGCTTTACGCCGACCTGCGACAGTAACCAGATCCAGGATTGTGACCGCCAGGCGCTGATCAACACCTATGACAATACCATTCTGTATACGGACTCGATCCTCAGCCAGACCATTGATAAACTGAAAGCCCGTTCCGGCAACCTGAATACAGCGCTAATGTATTTGTCTGACCATGGGGAATCCCTCGGCGAGAATGGGATTTATCTGCACGGCACGCCGTATATGATTGCCCCGGAAGCCCAGACCCACATCCCGCTGCTGTTCTGGCTTTCAGACAGCTATGCCCGCAATTACCAAGTGGACCCGGGCTGTTTGCAGCAACAAGGTGTCAGTGCGCAGGTTTCCCAGGATAACTTGTTCAGCACTCTGTTGGGTATGATGAATGTGAAAACCAATCTCTATCAGCAGAAAATGGATATCTTCTCCACCTGCCGTAAAGCCTGATTTATCGCCGGGGGAAACCCCGGCTTTCACGCTCCCCTTGAATAGTCGCTCAAATCGTTAATCACCTACACTTGCATTAGACCAACCGGTCTACTACAGTAATCACCATGAACAAACATTGTGACCATGACACCCGCGAACATCTTCTGATCACCGGCGAACAGCGCTGCCTATTGAAAGGCTTTAATGCCATGGGGCTGAGCGATTTACTGAAGACGGCAGACGTACCCAAGGGGTCTTTTTACCACTATTTCCCTTCCAAGGAAGCCTTCGGCGTATCGATGCTTGAGCATCACTATGCCGGGTACAACCATGGGCTGGAGCAGCATTTCGCTTCCGCAGCGGGTAATTACCGCGACCGCCTGCTGGCCTATTTCTCCGCCTCGCTGCAACAATTCCGCGATAATGGCAATATCAGCAGCTGCTTAACGGTAAAACTCTCTGCCGAAGTGTGCGACTTGTCGGAGCCAATGCGTAGTACGCTGGAAACCGGCACTTCCCAGGTGATTGGCTTACTGGCGAAGGCGATTGAAAGCGCCCGCCGTGAAGGTAGCCTTGAACCCGGCGGTGACGCTTTACATCTGGCACAGGTGCTTTATGCCCTGTGGCTAGGGGCCAATTTGCAGGCCAAAATTACCCGCCATGCCCGGCCGCTGGAAAGCACGCTGGAACATGTGCAGCAGATCCTGGCAGTACCTTCACGCTGAAGGTATTTTTATTGCCATATTATAAGACGACCGGTCTAATCCGGTCGTTCAACCTGGAGTTGTTATGTCTTCTGAAAAGCTGTTTACCCCGCTGAAAGTGGGCGCGATCACTGTCCCTAACCGTGTATTTATGGCGCCGCTGACCCGTCTGCGTAACATTGAGCCAGGCGATATTCCCACCGAACTAATGGTGGAATATTATCGCCAGCGCGCCACCTCCGGGCTGATTATCAGCGAAGCCACCCAGGTTTCCGCCCAGGCTAAAGGCTATGCCGGTGCACCGGGGCTACACAGCCCGGAACAAATCCGCGCCTGGAAGAAAATCACCGATGCGGTACATGATGAAAACGGCCATATGGCGGTTCAGCTGTGGCACACTGGCCGTATTTCACACTGCAGCCTGCAACCTGGTGGCCTGGCACCGGTGGCGCCTTCCGCGATCCCTGCTGGCGTCCGCACCTCCTTGCGTGACGAAAACGGCCTGGCAATCCGCGAAGAAACCTCGGTACCACGGGCGCTGGAAACCAGCGAAATCCCGGGGATCGTTAATGATTTTGCTTCTGCCATCATTAATGCCCGTGAAGCCGGCTTTGATATGGTGGAACTGCACGGCGCCCACGGCTACCTGCTGCATCAATTCCTGTCCCCGGCCTCTAACCAGCGTACCGACCAGTACGGTGGCAGCATCGAAAACCGTACCCGTCTGGTGCTGGAAGTGGTGGATGCTGCGATTAAATCCTGGAGTGCTGACCGCATTGCCATCCGTATCTCCCCATTGGGGCCGTTTAATGGCCTGGATAATGGTGAAGATCAGGAGGAAGCGGCTTACTATCTGGTGAGCGAATTGAATAAGCGCGGCATCGCCTATCTGCATATTTCTGAGCCAGATTGGGCCGGTGGCAAGCCTTACAGCGATGCCTTCCGCCAGAAAGTGCGCGATCTATTCCAAGGGGTTATCGTTGGTGCCGGTGCCTATACCCGCGAGAAAACCGAAGAGATGATCGCCAAAGGTTATATTGATGCCGTGGCTTTTGGCCGCAGCTATATTGCTAACCCGGATCTGGTGGCTCGCCTGCAACAACGCGCCCCGTTAAATGAGCCGCACGGCGAGTCTTTCTACGGTGGCGGCGCTGAAGGCTATACCGACTACCCTACTCTGTAGCCTATATTTGAAAGCGGCGTTCACTCGCCGCTATACTCATCCCTTGTTAGAAATCAATTTAACAAATCAACGCATTGAGAGGATGTTATGCGCTTACTTCACACCATGTTACGCGTGGGCGATCTACAACGCTCCATCGATTTTTATACCAAGGTGCTGGGGATGAAATTGCTGCGCACCAGCGAAAACCCCGAGTACAAATACTCTCTGGCTTTCCTGGGTTACGGGCAGGAAACCGACACCGCCGTTATCGAACTGACCTATAACTGGGGCGTCGATAGCTATGAAATGGGTACTGCTTACGGCCATATCGCCCTGAGCGTGGACAACGCCGCAAATGCCTGTGAGCGGATCCGTAACAACGGCGGCAACGTCACCCGTGAAGCTGGCCCGGTTAAAGGTGGCTCCACCGTTATCGCCTTCGTTGAAGATCCCGATGGTTATAAAATTGAATTAATTGAAGAAAAAGACGCCGGTCGCGGTCTCGGTAATTGATTCTTCCGGGCGCGATGCGCCCGGACTGCTGCAACCCCCGCCAAAATTTGCCATAATGCGCGCTGCATTTTTCCGGTAACAAGAGACGCAGATGTCCGATAACGCTCAATTCAATGGTCTATGTGACCGTTTCCGTGGCTTTTACCCCGTCGTGATTGATGTGGAGACAGCTGGATTTAACGCCAAAACCGATGCGCTGCTGGAAATCGCCGCCATCACCTTGAAAATGGATGAAGACGGCTGGCTGACCCCCGATCAAACCCTGCACTTCCACGTGGAACCTTTTGAAGGCGCGGTGCTTAACCCGGATGCTCTGGCGTTTAACGGTATTGACCCGAATAACCCCTTACGCGGCGCGGTGAGCGAATATGATGCCCTGCACGCGATTTTTAAAATGGTGCGGAAAGGGATTAAAGACACCGATTGTAACCGGGCGATCATGGTGGCCCATAACGCCACCTTCGACCATAGCTTTACTATGGCCGCTGCCGAGCGCGCCGGCCTGAAGCGTAACCCGTTCCACCCGTTTGTCACCTTCGACACCGCCGCCCTGAGTGGACTGGCGCTGGGCCAGACGGTATTGGCGAAGGCCTGTATTGCCGCAGGTATGGCTTTTGACTCCAGCCAGGCCCACTCCGCCTTGTACGATACTGAGCAAACCGCCCTGCTGTTCTGCGAGATCGTTAACCGCTGGAAACGCCTCGGCGGCTGGCCGCTGGCGCTGCCGGAAAAATTGAATTAAAAGAATAATTTGCCCCAAAACAATGATGTTGGTTCAGCAATCAGCATCATTACTTTTGCCTTATTTTTTTGCATTTACAAAAAATAAAAACTGAAGTTAATTGACAGCTATACATAAACGTCAAAT
>CBIFWW010000009.1:0-48421 GCA_966186435.1 uncultured Enterobacteriaceae bacterium | reverse complement strand
CTTTTTTAGAATACGCTATTCATAGTTCGGGCCTTTGGGAGTAACACCATGCAAGAAAATTATAAAATCCTGGTTGTCGATGACGACATGCGCCTGCGCGCGCTTTTAGAACGTTATCTTACCGAGCAGGGCTTCCAGGTCCGCAGCGTTGCCAACGCTGAACAGATGGACCGGTTGCTGACCCGCGAATCCTTCCATTTGATGGTACTGGATCTGATGCTACCCGGTGAAGATGGTTTATCTATCTGCCGCCGCCTGCGTAGCCAGAGCAACCCGATGCCGATCATTATGGTGACGGCGAAAGGGGAAGAAGTCGACCGTATCGTTGGCCTGGAAATCGGCGCTGATGATTACATTCCTAAGCCGTTTAACCCCCGTGAACTGCTGGCCCGTATCCGTGCCGTACTGCGCCGCCAGGCCAACGAGTTGCCGGGTGCGCCTTCTCAGGAAGAAGCGGTTATCGCCTTTGGTAAGTTCAAGCTCAACCTGGGTACCCGCGAAATGTTCCGTGAAGATGAGCCTATGCCGCTCACTAGCGGTGAATTTGCGGTACTGAAGGCGCTGGTTAGCCACCCGCGTGAGCCGCTGTCCCGCGACAAGTTGATGAACCTGGCCCGTGGCCGCGAATACAGCGCCATGGAGCGTTCTATCGACGTACAAATCTCCCGCCTGCGCCGCATGGTGGAAGAGGATCCGGCCCATCCACGTTATATTCAGACCGTTTGGGGCCTGGGCTACGTATTTGTGCCGGACGGCGCTAAAGCATGAAGCGATTGCGCTTTTCGCCGCGCAGCTCTTTTGCCCGCACCCTGTTACTGATCGTCACCTTGCTGTTCGTCAGCCTGGTGACGACTTATCTGGTGGTGCTCAACTTCGCTATTCTGCCCAGCCTGCAACAGTTCAATAAAGTCCTTGCTTACGAAGTACGTATGCTAATGACCGACAAGTTGCAGCTGGAGGATGGCACCCAATTAGTGGTGCCCCCGGCCTTCCGGCGTGAAATATACCGGGAACTGGGGATTTCACTCTATTCTGATGAAGCGGCAGAAGATGCCGGGCTGCGTTGGGCGCAACACTATGAGTTTCTTAGCCAGCAAATGGCTCAGCAACTGGGTGGCCCTACTGAAGTCCGGGTGGAAGTGAATAAAAGCTCCCCGGTGGTGTGGTTGAAAACATCGCTGTCGCCCAACATCTGGGTCAGGGTGCCCCTCACTGAAATCCATCAGGGGGATTTCTCCCCGCTATTCCGTTACACCCTGGCCATTATGCTAATGGCCATTGGCGGTGCCTGGCTATTTATCCGTATCCAGAACCGGCCCTTGGTGGATTTAGAACATGCCGCCTTGAAAGTGGGGAAAGGGATTATTCCGCTGCCGCTGCGGGAGTACGGTGCTTCAGAGGTACGCTCGGTCACCCGGGCCTTCAACCAGATGGCCGCTGGAGTGAAACAGTTAGCCGATGACCGCACCCTGCTGATGGCCGGGGTTAGCCATGATTTGCGTACCCCGTTAACCCGCATCCGTCTGGCAACGGAAATGATGGGGGAACAGGATGGCTATCTGGCGGAATCCATCAATAAGGACATTGAAGAGTGCAATGCCATCATCGAGCAGTTTATTGATTATCTGCGCACCGGGCAGGAGATGCCGGTAGAACGGGCCGATCTCAATACGGTGTTGGGTGAAGTGATTGCCTCTGAAAGCGGCTATGAGCGTGAAATCGAAACGGACTTGCAGGCCGGGGAAATTGCGCTAAATATTCACCCGCTGTCTATTAAACGTGCGGTGGCGAATATGGTGGTCAACGCTGCCCGTTATGGCAATGGTTGGATTAAAGTCAGCAGTGGTACCGAGTTAAACCGCGCCTGGTTCCAGGTGGAGGATGACGGCCCGGGGATCAAGCCTGAGCAATTAGCTCACTTGTTCCAGCCCTTCGTGCGTGGAGACAGCGCCCGTAGTACCAGTGGCACTGGCCTGGGCCTTGCCATTGTCCAGCGGATTATCGACAACCACCGTGGGGTGCTGGATATCGGCTCCTCGGAAAAGGGCGGGCTGAAAATCCGCGCCTGGCTGCCGCTACCCATTGGCGGGAGCATCACTAAAGAAAGCTAAAAAAAGCCGCTCAGTTCATTCATTGAGCGGCTTTTTTGTGTCTGTCATACCTTACAGCTTCGGCCCGGCGCTCACCAGCGCTTCACCTGCCGGGGTATCGGTGTACTTGGCAAAGTTCTCCACGAACAGCTTAGCCAGCCCGGTGGCTTTTTCCTGCCACTGCTCCGGGGAACCGTAGGTGTTGCGCGGATCCAGGATATGGGTATCCACACCCGGCAATTCGGTTGGGATTGCCAGGTCAAACATCGGCAGGGTAAAGGTTTCGGCATTATCCAGGGAGCCATCAAGGATGGCGTCGATAATAGCGCGGGTATCTTTGATAGAGATACGCTTACCAGTGCCGTTCCAGCCGGTGTTAACCAGGTAAGCCTGTGCCCCGGAGGCCTGCATACGCTTCACCAGCACTTCGGCATACTGGGTTGGGTGCAGCGTCAGGAAGGCTGCCCCGAAGCAGGCAGAGAAGGTTGGCGTTGGCTCGTTTACCCCACGCTCAGTACCGGCCAGCTTGGCGGTGAAGCCAGAGAGGAAGTGATACTGGGTTTGGTTGGCGGTCAGGCGTGAAACCGGTGGCAGCACCCCGAAGGCATCAGCGGTCAGGAAGATAACCTTGGTGGCGTGGCCCGCTTTAGAAACCGGCTTAATGATGTTATCGATATGGTAAATCGGGTAAGAAACACGGGCGTTTTCGGTTTTTGAGGCGTCATCGAAATCAATCACACCCTGGGCATCCACCACCACGTTTTCCAGCAGCGCATCGCGGCGGATCGCGTGGTAAATATCCGGTTCGGCTTCTTCGGAAAGACGAATAGTCTTGGCGTAGCAGCCGCCTTCGAAGTTGAACACCCCGTCATCGTCCCAGCCGTGCTCATCGTCACCAATCAGGCGGCGCTTAGGATCGGTAGACAGTGTGGTTTTACCGGTGCCGGACAAGCCGAAGAATACCGCCACATCGCCTTTCTCACCGACGTTAGCCGAGCAGTGCATTGCTGCTACGCCGCGCAGAGGCAGCAGGTAGTTCATGATAGCGAACATGCCTTTTTTCATTTCGCCGCCGTACCAGGTCCCGCCGATCAGCTGGATGCGTTCGGTCAGGTTGAAGGCCACGAAGTTTTCGGAGTTCAAACCCTGTTGTTTCCAGTTCGGGTTAGTGCACTTAGCGCCGTTCATCACTACAAAGTCCGGCTTAAACTCAGCGAGTTCTTCATCGGATGGGCGGATAAACATGTTTTTCACAAAATGCGCCTGCCAGGCCACTTCAGTAATAAAGCGGACGGAAAGACGGGTATCGGCATTTGCGCCGCAGAAAGCATCAACGATAAATAGACGCTTACCGGAGAGTTGCTCCGTCACCAGGCCTTTCAGGGCCTGCCAGGTTTCTTGGGAGAGCGGCTTGTTATCGTTTTTGCCTTTGCCGTGGTCAGCCCACCAGAGAGTGTCTTGGGTGGTTTCATCACGGACGAGGTACTTATCCTTAGGGGAGCGGCCGGTAAAGATACCGGTATCCACGGCAACCGCCCCAAGATGGGTTAATACACCGCGCTCAAATCCTTCCAGACCTGGCTCCAGCTCTTCGCGGTACAGCGTATCGTAATCGGGGTTATGAATTACTTCATTGACGTCGTGAATGCCATAAGCCTTGAGATCCTGCGGGGTTAAACCATTAACGCGCATTTCACTACTCCTTAGCTAACTTGTACTGCCATAAATTGTAGGGTTGTTTAAGGCTTGTTAACCGAGACGGGCCTCATATATTTACTTTATAAACATACCCGTTTAACGAGATTGGTCGTGATATCAGCCACAATGCGCGACAGATTATGACAGGATTCATGAAATGAAAGGCGTAAATATTCTGGTATTGTTAAGAAATAGTGATTAAAAGTAGTTTTTTGTGAAAGGAAACACTATTTACCGCAAGAATATGAAAACGCCCTTCGAGAAGGGGGAAGGGCGTCAGACTACTTCAGGTCATCAATGAACGTTGGGATCAGCCGGGGAGGCGTTATTGCGCAGTTCAGCGATATCCATGGCATTGAACAGGTAGTGGCTACCGCAGTACTCACAGTGCATGTCGATTTCGCCTTCTTCCGCCAAAATACTGTCCACTTCTTCTGGTGGCAGGGTTTTCAGCGCACCGGCACAGCGCTCGCGGGAGCAGGTGCATTTAAACTCGACATCCTGCGGATCGTACACCGTGACTTCTTCTTCATGATACAGACGCCACAGCACATCAGTAGCACTTAGGGTCAGTAACTCTTCGGCTTTGATAGTTTCAGTCAGGGTTGCCAAATGCTCGAAGTCATTAATCTGGTTATCCTGGGCTGGCAGCACTTGCAGCAACATGCCACCGGCAGCGGCTTTGCCTTCTACTTCGCCGGTACGGATGAATAGGCGGGTCGGCAGCTGTTCAGAACGCATAAAGTAATCTTCCAGGCAGGCTGCCAGGGTGTCACCTTCCAGGCCAACTACGCCTTGATAGCGCTCGCCCTCTTCTGGGGTAATGGTGATGACCAGATAGCCGTTACCCACTAAGGTTTTTAGGTCGACGTCAGCCGGGATTTCACCCTGGAAGCGGGCCACGCCGCGCATCTGCTGCTGGTTATTACCGTTGATAACCGCCATGGTCAGCGGGCCATCGCCCTGCAATTGCACGGTGATATCGCCAGCGAATTTCAGGGTAGCCGTCAGCAGACTGGTGGCCACCAGCAGTTCACCCAGAACCTGTTTTACCGGCTGTGGGTAATCATGATTTTCCAGAATGTGCTGCCAGGTTTCGGATACCGTGACCAGTTCGCCACGCACGGCGTAGTTTTCGAACAGGTAGCGGTGAAGTTGGTCATGTTGGGCCATAGTCATCTCTCTTGCGGGCGGCGGTTATTCACTGTCGCCGTATTTAAATTTGATCAGATTGCGTCGCTCTTTCTTATCCGGGCGCCGTTCTGGATGCGGCATCGTTAGGGCATTCAGCTTCCGTGCCTGCGCGACTTTCTCGCGCTTCTCGATGCTCGCGGCCGTTTCTTCATACATCAGCGCGGCAACGCTTGCCGGGCGGCGTTGTTCGGACAGGGCTTTAATCACCACTTCCCGCTCGTCATTGCCCTGGCGCAAGGTGAGTACGGCATTAAGCTCCACCTGCTTACTGGGTTTACTGCGCTGGCCGTTGTAATGCACTTTGCCGCCGTCCACCATCTCTCGGGCAAGGGCGCGTGTTTTATAAAAGCGTGCCGCCCAAAGCCACTTATCCAGACGGATTCCCTCAACGGTTTTTTCTTTCATGGCTACTCCTGAAGATGGGGGATCATCAACCGGTAATCGCCAACACCGGTATGGCGTTGATACTGTTTATCTGGTTGACCGGAGTCTGGGTTAGTGACCCCCAGGCAATAACCGATGCCAAATTTTGCAGCCGCATCAAGGATAGCTTCGCTATCGTCGATAAACAGGGTTCGACTGGCATCCAGCCCGGTATGTTCAACCACTGCTTGCCACAACCGCTGATCCTCTTTCGGATAACCAAATGTGTGGGTGGAAAGCAATAAATCAAGGTGTGAGTCCAAATGGGTGTGTGCCAGCTTCACCGCCAGATTGTGGGGATGGGCATTGGTTAACAAGATCCGGCGCTTCCCACAGGCCTGCAACGCGTTTAAAAAGGGCACGGTATCGGGCCGCAGCGTGGCCTTTGGCCCCTGCTCGGTGGTCATCCCACAGATATCCAGGCCAAGACGCTCGGCCCAATAATCGAGGCAATACCAGTTTAGCGTATGCTGCACCGCATGGTATTCGCTGTGGATTAAGGCTCTGGCCTGTTCCGGGGACAGCCCTTTCTGGCTGGCTAAGGTTTCAGGCACCAGTTGCTGCCAAAAGTAACTATCAAAAGCGAGATCGAGCAAGGTACCGTCCATATCTAACAAAACGGTATCGATGCTGTTCCAGTCAATATCCAGGTGCATGTTGGCTCCGGCAGGCATGCCTCGTGCCACCAGGCCCGAGGCAAGTAATATTACAGCGAGGTTATGTGGTCAGGCCCGGTAATCAGCTTTTGGTTCATGCTCTCTTCATAGTAGGCCTGAATAGCCTGATACCGTTGCTGATGGCGCTGGTAACGGCGCACCGCCATAACGCTATTCCAGGCCAGGGCCACGACCATCGCCAATAGCAGTAGGGTGGTGGCATTGTAGCGCCAGACCCCGGCGCTATCTGGAATGCTGTGCAGCGCGATGTGCCGAGTATTGTTGGCATCCACGGTAATACTGGTGACAATCCCTTCAGCGCTGAACGGCGTATTAAGCAGGGATGAGGCCAGTTTCTGTAGCGCCGTCCATTGCTGGGACGGGGGATAGTCGTACAGGCTCATCGGTGGATAAGGCTGATCTACCAGATCGTTCTCTTCATCGCTGGAGATCACAAACCCACCCGGTGCCGGGCTATTCAGGGACTGCGCGGCGCGCTGGGTTTCACGGATAAAGAATGGGGCCGTGGAGGTGATGACCAAATTATCCAGCGATTCAGCACTCACCGGCCTTAGCAGTAGGTTGATGCCATCCAGCTTACCGGCGCTGGCCCGGCGGGTGAGGGTGTCCCAGTCTTTAGTATTTCCGAGGTTGATCAGCGCATTTTTCAAACGCACGCATTCGTCGTTGCCGGTACACAGCGCTTTGGTTTTGAGCACGATATCGGCGAAGTCATTCAGCAGGATCATTCCGGACTTTTGAATCGCCGAGGCCAGCTGTGGGTTAATATTGCTTTGGTCGCCCATTTGCGGATGGAGCTGTTCATTAACGGCATCCGCCAGTGCCTGGGCTTTATTCACGGTTTCTGATTCCGGCACCGGCAGCGGACGGGCCGGGTTCCAAATAATTTGTGAACAATCGAAGGGGGCAAAGGGGGCGTTCAGACGGCTGCCGGGGGTATCAAGTGTGTGAATGCTACACATCCCGGTACCGGAAACCATCAGCGTATCGCCCACCCGCACGCCAGCCTGATCCAGCTTGCCTACCTGATTAACCTCAATAGTTTGGGCGCCTTTAAGCCAAGAAACCGATAACTTCAGCGGCATCTGGAGCGGCACCCAAATCATCAGCATTATCAGCACCACCAGCGCCCCGATGGCGATAATCAGATTACGCATCCAGAACTGGAGCGGGAAGTTTTTTACTTCATCATTCAGTGATAAAAACGGCCCTTGGCGCACCACGTGGCGGTCAAGATAGATATCGATATCCGTCTTATGGCCGAGATTATTCGCCACAAAAGGCCGCCAGTGATCGGGATAAATCAGGTCGATAATCCCAAGTGAAATATTGCTGGCCTGATCCTGGTCGGACTCGCCAAACAGCCCCCAGCGCTTAGGGGTACCGCGCAGGCAGTGAATTTCCCGGCGAGTATTGTGTGCTGGTGGCGCATACAGCCCCCACAAACCGGCAGCCATCAGCACCAATGCGCCCCCTGCCAACCAAGGCACGAATACCCCTGGTAACACTAGGCACAGGAACATCAAAGCAAAACTGGTGATAATCAGGAAGGCTTCACGCAGGCCGTCGGGGCGGTTGAGCGAGTGCTCTTCGCGGGTTTCCTGACGGATATTTAATAGTTCAATCTGCTCGCTCTCTTCCCCACGTATAAAGGACTGGCCCACAGGTGTGGTTTCCAGCGTATAGCCGGATTCATCATTCACATACTCCGTTAGCTCGTGGCCGTTTAGAGAGATAACCAGCGGGATAGCGTCAGTCTGGATTAGCTCAATAGTATTATCGCTGGAGATGTATTGCTCCCAAAATGGCGGCAGGTGGACTTCGATGGAATCGAGATAATAGCGCCACTTATTGGCGTCATCAGTGGAAAACCCATAACGGGTGATCGAACGAGTGATGCAGACAACGCTGCTGCTACGGCTGGCCAACGCTAACGGGGCAGGGGCCGGGCTGGAGCCGGAAGGGGCAACCATCTGGCGCGAGCGGTTTAAATATTCAAGGTAATGTTCCACCGCTGAGCGCTCATCTGCCGATAACTTACGGGAGGTGGCCCCCGGGAAGGAAATGGCAGGCATTCGATGGGAGGGGTGCTGATTACGCCACAGCAAGTAACTGATAACGGCAACCACCACGGCTGCGATGATGATTAAAATAATCAAGGTACTCATGCCATCCCCGTTAATCCATCTTGTTATTTTGCCAGTGCAGCATGCGCCAACGTACAGACTCATAGAGAAAGACGCGATTATCAGCACCCAACCCCAGGCGCGATAACATCTGGCGAAACCGAGGTTTTTTTGATGTTAGCTGAACAGAATACGGTAAAGTATCGGGAA
Organism: uncultured Enterobacteriaceae bacterium; assembly: GCA_966186435.1. Classification (GTDB taxonomy): domain Bacteria; phylum Pseudomonadota; class Gammaproteobacteria; order Enterobacterales; family Enterobacteriaceae; genus CBIFWW01. The sequence goes on along the minus strand of CBIFWW010000009.1, from coordinate 40,003 downwards.
AATCCCACTCCAATTGCAATATCCAGTCCCTGTATACGGGGTGTGTTTTTACATTTGCGTTACATAAATGTAAATGAAAGCTGATTTGGATTGCCCAAACCGTGCGGTCTGTCGCACAATAACCCCTCATTTTTCCACCCGAAGCCAGCGCGATGAGTGAAACAATAAAAAAACCGGTTATTTTGAATGTTGAAGCTGTAGCCCGCTCTCGGCTGTTCACTGTTGAATCGGTGGATCTTGAATTTAGTAATGGTGTGAAGCGGGTTTACGAACGGATGCGTCCTTCGAACCGTGAAGCCGTGATGATTATTCCGGTGGTGGACGACCACCTGATCCTGATCCGCGAATACGCCGTTGGCACCGAATCCTATGAACTGGGTTTCTCCAAGGGGTTAATTGATCCAGGTGAAACCCCGGACCAAGCGGCTAACCGCGAGTTAAAAGAAGAAGTGGGCTTTGGTGCCAGGAAGCTGACCTTCCTGAAGAAACTCACCATGGCACCATCTTACTTCTCCAGCAAGATGAATATCATGGTGGCAGAGGATCTCTATCCTGAATCCCTGCCCGGTGATGAGCCTGAGCCGTTGCCCCAGGTGCGTTGGCCGATAGCCGACATGATGAAACTGCTGGATGAGCCTGATTTCTCTGAGGCCCGTAACGTCAGCGCCCTGTTCCTGGTACGTGAGTGGCTGAAAGCACAAGGCCGGCTCTAACGCCCAGAGATAAAAAAACCGCTTCCGAAGAAGCGGTTTTTTTTGCCCTTAGAACAACTCGTGGGTTTCGCCGTTATCCATCAGCGTGGTGCCCACTTCCTGCACCGCCTGCTGGGTCGGCTGGGTTCCCTCAATAAAGAACTCCTGGCGGCTATTGCCCCCGCTGGCAAGCTGCCCGGTAGCGCGGTCAATATTCACCGAGATAATGCCAGGTGGTGGCGTCATCGGATCCGTTGGCACCCCCTCCAGCACGGCTTTCATAAAGTCATCCCAGGCCGGTTGCGCACTCTTCGCGCCCCCTTCATAGCCCGAAATCTGATCTTTAATTACCCCGGATGCGGAGGTGCGCCCCAAATCGCGGCGGTGATCGTCAAAGCCAATCCATACCGATGTCACCACCCCCGGCCCGTAGCCAGAGAACCAGGCATCTTTCGAGCTGTTGGTGGTGCCGGTTTTGCCGCCGATATCTTTACGGCCAATATCGCGGCCTGCGCGCCAGCCGGTGCCCTGCCAGCCCGGTTCACCGTAAATATTGGTGTTCAGGGCGCTTTTGATCAGGTAAGCCAGCGGCGTATTAATCACATGCGGGGCATAAGATGCCGGTTGTGATTTCTCTACCAGATCGCGGTTAACCTGCTCCAGCTGCGGCATCGGCACGCTGCTGTTTTGCTGGTTCTGGGACACGGCCACATCTTCCACATCCTTGTTTTCCAGGATATTGGATTTTTGAGTATCGCCATAAATCACCGGAATATCGCATTCGGCACAGGCAATCTTCGGCTTCACCTCGAACAGGGTGCCGTTCTGGTCGTTTTCAATTTTGGTAATAAAGTAGGGATCCACCAGGAAGCCACCGTTAGCCATAACTGCGTAGCCACGGGCCACTTGCATTGGCGTGAAGGAGGCAGAGCCAAGGGCCAGTGACTCGGTATGAACAATGTTCTGAGCCGGGAAGCCAAAGCGCTGGAGGTATTCCGCCGCATAATCCACACCCATGGCGCGCATCGCGCGGACCATTACCACGTTTTTAGACTGCCCCAACCCCTGACGCAGGCGGATCGGCCCGGCATATTCTGGTGGGGAGTTCTTTGGCCGCCAGTCGGTGCCGGCACCGGCATCCCAACGGGAGATCGGCACGTCATTCAGGATACTGGCGAGGGTCAGCCCTTTATCCATGGCCGCGGTATACAGGAACGGCTTGATGTTCGAGCCAACCTGGCGTAGGGCCTGGGTGGCCCGATTAAACTTGCTCTGGTTGAAGTCGAACCCACCCACCAGCGCCATTACTGCGCCATCGTGGGGGTTGATAGACACCAGCGCTGAGTTGACGTCTGGCACTTGGCTTAACCACCAACTGTCATTCACTTTACGCACCCAGATCTGCTGCCCGGTCTGGACCACATCGGTCACTTTGCGCGGGGTCGGGCCTTGTGAGGTATCGCTACGGAATGGGCGCGCCCAGCGCATCCCTTCCATTGCCAGAGAAACCTGGCTACCGTCGGCCAACTCAGCCACTGCGTCACTGGCGCTGGACTGGGTTACCACTGCCGGTAGCAATGGCCCGTAGGTCGGTAGGCTCTTCAGGCTATCAGCAATCTTTTTGCTATCCCACGGCGTTTCCCCCACCTTCCACAGCTGATTAGCCGGGCCGCGATAGCCGTGACGCATATCGTAATTCATCACGTTCTGGCGCAGGGCATCCTGAGCCGCCTGCTGCACTTTACGGGTAATGGTGGTGTAAACCCGGTAGCCGTCTTCATAGGCTTTATCGCCGTAACGGTTAACCATCTCCTGGCGCACCATCTCTGTCAGATAGGGGGCGGAGAAGGCGATTTCCGGGGCATGATAGTTGGCTTCAATTGGCACACTGCGGGCGTCGTTGTACTGCGCAGCAGTGATATAGCCTTCGTCGCGCATCCTGGACAGCACCACGTTACGGCGGGCGGTAGCGCGGGTCATCGAGTAAAGCGGGTTGAAGGTAGAAGGCGCTTTAGGCAGACCGGCGATCACCGCCATTTCACTCAGGGTCAGCTGATCCACAGTTTTACCAAAATAAACCTGGGCCGCAGCACCCACGCCATAAGCGCGGTAACCGAGGTAGATCTTATTCAGGTACAGCTCGAGGATCTCATCCTTGCTGAGCATCTGCTCAATGCGGATCGCCAGGAAGGCTTCCTTGATTTTACGCACCAGGGTTTTTTCCGGGCTAAGGAAGAAGTTACGCGCCAGCTGCTGAGTAATGGTACTCGCCCCCTGGGAGGCGTGGCCGGAGAACAGCGCGACACTCGCGGCACGGAAGATCCCCACTGGGTCCACCCCGTGGTGCTCATAGAAACGGCTATCTTCGGTGGCGATAAACGCATGGATCAGCTCCGGGGGCATCTGTTTAAGCTGTAACGGAATACGGCGTTTCTCACCATATTGGGCCATCAGCTCACCATCAGCACTGTAAACCTGCATCGGAATTTGCAAGCGCACATCCCGTAGCGTCGCCACATCTGGCAACTGAGGCTCAATATATTTGTATAGGCCGTATATCGAGCCAGCTCCAAGCAGAATGCAAAACGCTGCAAGGATGAATAAATACTTTACGAACTTCACTCGGCAATTCCCATTCAGTTTTCGTTGGGCAGTTTATAAACAATCGCGGCGTAGTATAAAGGCAACCCTGCCGCTTTGATATGGCATTTATAACCAATAGCCAGGGAGGCTGTACCCGATGTTGTTAAAACCATGGAAAATAGGTCTTGATATTCAAGAGGATGGAGTAAGAGCCGTGGCGCTGGTTTCCCGGCAGGGCCGCTGGGAGCTACGCAAGTGGTGGGTTTTCCCTTTTCCACAGGCTACTACCCCCTATCTTAGCCCGGCCTTTGAAGCCTGCCTTGCCGATAGCCTGTCGCAATGGGTGCCCACATTACCGATTGGGTTCGAGCTACGGGTATCCTTCCCGGCATCCCGCACCCTCCAACGCACCCTGCCGGTTCCACCTGGGATATCTGGCACTCAACAATACCAATGGCTGCAAAATACCCTCAGCAGGGACTTTCCGGACCTTGATGGCCCCCTGCGCCTCGATTATCTCGGGGATCGGGTGACGGCAGTCCGTGCTACGGAGGTAGATAAGTTACACCACCTGCTGGCAAGCCAGCGGCTTAAACCAATTACTGTCAGCCCCGATGCCTGTGCCCTACTGGGGCTGCTCCCGTTTCTCTCTGAAAAGGTCGGGTATGTGTTGCATCGGGTACCCGCCGGTTGGCTGTGGGCCGGTGACGGGGAGTGGGGGGCATTGCCTTCTGCAATAAACGATCCCACTGAGATCGCTCGCGATCTGGCGTTTATGAAGGGGGATTGGGGGGCCAGCCGTGCCATCAATGGCAGCCGCAGTGTAGACCCCTGGCAGGCGGTGAGCCGCCGCTATCCGCCGCTGCCACCAGAAGGGGGGCAGTTTGCCGTTGCCCTTGGCCTTGCCATCAGCGGGGTACGCCCGTGGTTATGATTAACCTGTTGGCCTGGCGGGCCAGCCGCCATAGGTTGAAGCTTTATGGCGTGGCTTTTCTGGTAATGGTAGGGATGCTCCTGGCTGCCGCTGGATTGCAGGCCTACGCCTACAGCCGCCTTGGGGCAGGCGTCGCCCTGGCGCAGCATAGCTATCAACTGGCGCTGGAAGGTGAACTCACCCGGCGGCTGGCCGCGGTGGTGGATCACAAGCCAGCCGCCGCGCGGGGCTGGCAATGGGAGCCGCAGCTAATGGCGCTGGCAGCCGCCCTGCCGGGGGATATATGGCTCACAACCCTCAATGCCGAAGGTAGGCGGCTCAACCTAACGGGCCAGAGCCGTACATTGGCCTCTATTGCCCGGCTGGAAACCTGGTTACAGGGCCAGGGGGCGCTGTCTCAAAAGGGCATCCGCCAGTCTGCTTCATCCGGCTGGTCATTTGGATATGTGCTTTCAGGCACCTCGCCATGATCTCCCGGCGCAGTGGGATTGCGTTGCTGGCGCTGGGGTTACTGGTGGCTCAGGCATTGGGGCTGACCAGTGCCGTTGAGGCGTGGGAGAGCGCCCGCTATCCGGTGATCACCCAGCCATTGCCCCATCATCCTCTGGCCCGGCGCTGGCTGGCCCGTGCCCCGGCCAATCCCGAATTATCGCCCCCTTTAGTGGCTGTCTCGCCGCTGCATCTGGCCCAGCAAACCGGGGCCACCTTGCGGCTATGGCAGCCGCAGGGGGAGACAGCCCGGCTGGAGTTTTCCTTGACCTGGGATCAGGTGCCTGCGGTGCTGGCGGCGTTACGCCGCTGGCCGCTGTCGATAACCGGATTGTTGCTGGAGCCAGACAAAACCGGGCTACGGATGGTTGTGTTGTTCTCAGGGGGCGGCACATGAATCTGGTGATAAGTGGGGTGTTAATAATGGGGCTGGCCGCCAGTACAGCAGCCAGCGGGCGTAATCCTTTTTTACCCTTGACTGAACCCTGCTACCCGCCGCTGGAAGGCTATCGTCTGGCCGGAGTGGTGAGCGGCGCTAACTTCCACATGGCGTTGGTAAAAAAGGCGGATGGGGGTTGGCTGCGCTTGGTTTCGGGCCAATGGATGGTGCCAGGGTGGCAGCTGGTGGCGATGAATAGCCGGGGGGCATTACTTAAAACGGCGGGTGATTGCCCGCTTTATCACTGGGGGATTTTTCCCCAAAGGAGCAACAATGGCACGGATAGCTATATTCCTGGCTGGGCTACTGATAGCCCCGCTCTCCCCGGTCTGGGCCAGCCCCACACCGGCGAAGGCCGTGAGCCTGGCGCTGGATGATGCGCCGGTAAATCAGGTGCTGGCGGCACTGGCTGCGCAACAGCAGTTCAATCTGGTGGTGGCCCCGGGTATCAGTGGGGCGATCTCGATACAGTTGCAGGATGTGCCCTGGCGGCAGGCAATGGATACCGTGGCGCAGTTGGCTAAATTAAGCTGGCGGCTGGAGGGGAATATCCTCAAAGCCTATCCACAGCAATGGGAGCAACAACAGGCGCAGCTTAAGGATCAGGCCCGCCAACGGCGGTTAGCCGCAGCCCCTTTGGATTATCAGGCCTTCACTGTGCGTTATGCCGATGCCGAGGAGCTGGCCCAACAGTTGGCCCAAAGCAAACTGCCAGGGCGTAGCCCGCAAGGTAGCGTGGTAGCCGACAAACGCACCAATCGGTTATTAATCCGCGATACTCCACAGGCGCTGGCGGCATTACAACGCTGGGTTTCCGAACTGGATGTGCCTTTGGCCCAAGTGGAGCTGGCGGCCCACATCGTCACCATGTCCCAGGAGAGCCTCAATGCGTTAGGGGTACGCTGGGGCAGTGGTGGTGAAAGCCAGGGCGAGGCGGGCGCCAGGCTGTGGCGGCCTTCTGCTGTCAGCGCTGGGCAGCCGATTGCCGGTGCCAGTGTTGATGTCGGGTTTAACATTGGCACTGTTAATGGCCGTTTACTGGAGGTGGCGCTGGCGGCCCTGGAGCAAAAACACCAGCTGGAGATTATTGCCAGCCCGCGGTTGATGGCTTCTCATCGCCAGCCAGCTAGCATCAAACAGGGTAGTGAAATCCCTTATCAGGTATCCAGCGGCAAAAATGGCGGTACCTCAGTTGAGTTCAAAGAGGCGGTACTGGGTATGGAGGTTACGCCAGTCATCCTGGCGGATAATCGGGTACAGTTGCAACTAAAGATCACTCAGAACATGCCTGGGCAGAAATTAAAACAAGCGGAAGGGGAAGCCCTGGCTATCGATAAGCAGGAAATTGAAACCCAAGTGGTATTGCGGGCAGGGGAAACCCTGGCGCTGGGGGGGATTTTCCAGCAACAGGCTAAAAGACAGCGTAATGGGGTGCCTGGTCTCTCTTCGGTGCCCTTGTTGGGTGGGCTATTCCGTTACCAGGATAAAAGTGAAAGGCGCCATCAATTGGTGGTGTTTATTACTCCTCGTCTGATTGAAGGGCGCTAACCCGGCAGTAATATAATGCTAAATTTCCTCATCCGTTTGACGGGAGCGGGGATTTAGCATACAAGGTTTACCAATTTGCAAGGGGTCGGCCTCGGTGGTTAATGCGTCGTCACCTGGTAAACCTATGTAACAGTTTTCAATACCGACTGTCAGGAATGGTAATTTAATCGGTTGCCAAACTACCTGTAGTGTTGAGATAATTTTCAGTCTGACTCTCGCACTAACGCACAAGAGGTTTCAGTTCATGTCCTGCTACGCCGAAAAGATGGCGCGGCGGATTTATCATCCACGAATTGTCTTAGTAGTACCGAAAAAATGGCAGAGAAACGCAATATCTTTCTGGTTGGGCCTATGGGCGCCGGCAAAAGCACTATTGGGCGTCAGTTAGCACAACAGCTCAATATGGAGTTTTACGATTCCGATCATGAAATTGAGAAGCGCACCGGGGCTGATGTGGGCTGGGTCTTCGATGTAGAAGGTGAAGAAGGTTTTCGCGACCGTGAAGAAAAAATCATCAACGAACTCACGGAAAAACAGGGCATTGTGCTGGCAACAGGCGGCGGCTCTGTAAAATCACGGGAAACTCGCAATCGTCTTTCCGCGCGCGGCGTCGTTGTTTATCTTGAAACAACTATTGAAAAACAGCTGGCACGCACTCAGCGTGATAAAAAGCGCCCGCTGCTGCAAGTTGACGCTCCACCGCGTGAAGTGCTGGAAGCGCTGGCAGATGAACGCAACCCGCTGTACGAAGAGATCGCTGACGTAACTATTCGTACTGACGATCAAAGCGCTAAAGTGGTCGCGAATCAAATCATTCATATGCTGGATAACAATTAATTCAGCGTTAAGCCGCCTGCCTGTCAGGCGCTTGTATTTTTAAAGGGGCAGAGCGTCATGGAGAAGTTGGCTGTCACTCTGGGTGAGCGTAGCTACCCGATCACTATCGCTGCCGGGCTGTTTAATGACCCGGCGTCGTTCTGGCCGCTGAAATCAGGCGATCAGGTGATGCTGGTTACCAATGAGACACTGGCGCCTCTGTACCTTTCAACCATTCGCGATGTACTCGAACGCGCGGGTGTAAAAGTCGATCAGGTGATTCTGCCTGACGGCGAAGCTTATAAAAGCCTGTCCGTTATGGACACTGTGTTTACCGCATTGCTGCAAAAACCCCATGGTCGCGACACTACGCTTATCGCTTTAGGCGGCGGCGTAATCGGTGATCTCACCGGCTTTGCAGCCGCGAGCTACCAACGCGGAGTGCGCTTTATTCAGGTGCCCACCACGCTGCTTTCCCAGGTGGACTCTTCTGTGGGTGGTAAAACCGCAGTTAACCACCCGATGGGCAAAAACATGATTGGTGCCTTCTGGCAGCCGGCATCGGTGGTTGTCGATCTCGATTGTCTGAAAACCCTGCCCCGTCGTGAGCTGGCATCCGGTCTGGCTGAAGTCATCAAATACGGCATTATCCTTGATGATGAGTTCCTGGGCTGGCTGGAACAGCACCTTGATGAACTGCTGGCGCTGGATGAAAAAGCCATGGCGTATTGCATCCGCCGCTGCTGTGAAATCAAGGCTGAGGTGGTAGCCGCCGACGAGCGTGAAAGCGGTTTACGTGCTTTACTCAATCTTGGCCACACCTTTGGTCATGCTATTGAAACCGAAATGGGTTATGGCGTTTGGCTACATGGTGAGGCCATCGCTGCCGGAATGGTGATGGCAGCGCGTACCGCTCAACGCCTGGGGCAATTCCGCGAACCAGACGTGGCGCGAATTATCTCCATCCTTGAGCGTGCAGGCTTACCGGTTAAAGGGCCAGAGACCATGGCGCCGGAAGCCTACCTGCCACATATGATGCGCGACAAAAAAGTTGTTGCTGGTGAGCTGCGCTTAGTGTTGCCGCTGGCACCAGGGAAGAGCGAAGTGCGGGCCGGAGTTCCGCATGATGTGGTACTTAGTGCGATTGCGGATTGTTTGTAATCGTCATTATTTGAAAAGTCTGCCGCCGATTTGGCGGTTTTTAACTTCGGGCGCTGTGCAAAGTGAGAACGCTGGCAAGCGCCTATAGTGGGGTGTCAAATGGATGAATTCAAACCGGAAGACGAGCTGAAGCCAGACCTCAGTGACCGTCGTCCTGTCCGCTCACGTAAATCCGCTGAAGAGTACGAGAAAGAAGAGCCTCAGTTTAATGTCGATGATATCGATATCGATGATGAGGACGATCGCCGTCCTACCCGTAATCGCCGGGTGGAGAATGAGCCAGAAGACGAAGTGGAAGAGGATTACGACGACGAGCAAGATGAAGCCGCCGCTGCCGCCGACCGTCGCCCCGCAAAACGTAAAAAAGCCCCAGCCAAAGGCCCGGTTTCCCGTCAGCATCTGATGATGGGCGTGGGTATCCTGGCGCTGCTTATTTTGATTATTGGCATTGGCTCCGCCCTGAAATCGCCTTCCAACAGCGATAACAGCGCCAGTAATGGCAATGAGCGCAACATCCAACTAAACAATGCAGGCGATCAGCAGGCCAACAATGGTCAGCAGCCCGTTCAGAACATGAATGCCCAGCAGGAAGTAAACCTGCCGCCAATCGCCTCTACCCCGACTCAGGGCCAGCCGCAAACGGCACCTGCCGATCAGCAGCGTGTTGAGGTTCAGGGTGATCTGAACAATGCGTTGACCCAGCCGCAGCAGAGCCAGCAGATCAACAATGCCGCCAGCAGCACCCTGCCGACTGCGCCAGCGACTGTTGCTCAGGTTAACAACAGCCAGCATCGTGAAGCGTCTCGCCCAGAGCAAACTACCGCGGCAGCGGCTTCACGTCCTGAGCGTAAAACCACAGTGATTGAGCCAGCGCCACGTAAAGTGCAGCCGGTTGAAACTAAGCCGCAGCAAACCGCAAAAGCGGTGCCGGTTCAGTCTAAACCCGAAGCCACCAAACACATCGTTACTACTGCACCAGCCCCGGCAAAAGCACCGCAGCAAACCGCTGCGGCCACCCCGGCTAAAGCACCTGCGGCCACTCCTAAAGCGCCTGCGGCCACCACTGCCCCGGCAGCCAGCGCACCGGCAGCCGCCGCTGCAACTGGCGTGTCCGCGGGTAACGTCTCGGCGCTGAAATCCGCCGCCGGGAGCAACTACACCCTGCAGCTGAGCAGCTCTTCTAACTTCAACAACCTGAATGCATGGGCGAAGAAAGAAAACCTGCAAAACTTCGTGGTGTATGAAACCAAGCGTAACGGCCAACCGTGGTATGTCCTGGTGAGCGGTGTGTACGGTTCCAAAGATGAAGCGAAACGTGCTGTATCCGCACTGCCATCCGATGTACAGGCGAAGAACCCTTGGGCCAAGCCAATTCATCAGGTGCAGTCTGATCTAAAGCAGTGATTCAAAGCGCAAAATGCTGGTGGAGCGTCTCCACAGCTGGAGAAGGTGTAGATAGTCAGGCAGCATGAAAAAGAAACGCGCTTTTTTGAAATGGGCAGGGGGGAAATACCCCCTGCTTGAAGATATCCGTAGTCACCTGCCCGAGGGTGACTGCCTGGTTGAACCCTTCGTGGGTGCCGGTTCGGTATTCCTCAACACCGATTACCCAAGTTATGTACTGGCGGACATCAACGCCGATTTGATCAATCTGTACAAGATTGTTCAGACCCATGCCGATGAGTATGTTCAACAGTCCCGTCTGCTATTCACCCCTGCAAATAATCAGCCTGAAGCGTTTTATGGGCTGCGGGAAGAGTTCAACCGCTGTCGCGAACCCTTCCGGCGTGCATTGCTGTTTTTGTACCTGAACCGACACTGTTACAACGGCCTGTGCCGGTACAATCTACGCGGTGAATTCAACGTACCTTTTGGGCGTTACAGCAAACTTTATTTTCCGGAAGCGGAACTGTTTGATTTTGCGGCGCAGGCCCAAAAAGCCACGTTCCTTTGCCAGTCATATGATGACAGTATGAACGGTGCCCTTGCCGGTTCTGTGGTCTATTGCGATCCGCCCTATGCACCGCTTTCCGCAACGGCTAATTTTACGGCTTACCATACCAATAGCTTTACCATGGAACAGCAACAGCATCTGGCTTCACTTGCCGAAGCGTTGCAGGCCAAAAACATTCCGGTCCTGGTATCCAATCACGACACCGAATTAACCCGGATTTGGTATCAGCAGGCCAAACTGCACGTAGTGCGCGTCCGGCGTAGCATCAGTAGCAATGGCGGCACGCGCAAAAAGGTGGACGAATTGCTGGCGTTATATAACACCCAATAGCCTCGCCACCCTGGAGCGATTATCACCTGGAGAAGCGAATGAAACAGTATTTGATTGCACCCTCGATCCTGTCGGCTGACTTTGCGCGCCTTGGCGAAGATACCGCTAAGGCCCTGGTCGCCGGCGGCGATGTTGTTCACTTCGATGTTATGGATAACCACTATGTGCCCAACCTGACCATGGGGCCGATGGTACTGAAAGCGCTGCGGGATTACGGCATTACCGCACCGATTGACGTCCATTTAATGGTGAAACCGGTCGACCGTATCATTCCTGATTTTGCCGCCGCCGGGGCGAGCATCATCACTTTCCACCCTGAAGCCTCTGAGCACGTTGACCGTTCTCTCCAGTTGATCAAAGAGCATGGCTGCAAAGCCGGCCTGGTACTGAACCCGGCCACCTCGCTGACCTTCCTGGAAAACGTGATGGATAAGCTGGATGTCATCCTGCTGATGTCCGTCAACCCAGGTTTCGGTGGCCAATCTTTTATTCCTCACACCTTTGAGAAACTGCGTAAGGTCCGCGCCCTGATTGATGCTTCCGGCCGTGATATCCGCCTGGAAGTGGACGGTGGCGTCAAAGCCGACAATATCCGCGAAATCGCCGCCGCAGGTGCCGATATGTTTGTGGCCGGTTCGGCGATCTTCGGCCAGCCGGACTACAAAGCCATCGTCGATAAAATGCGTAGTGAGCTGGCTAAGGTAAATCATGACTAAGTTGCAAAACATCCGTGGGGTGGCCTTCGATCTGGATGGCACCCTGGTGGATAGCGCCCCGGGCTTAACCGATGCCGTGGATATGGCGCTGTATGCGCTGGAACTGCCGCCTGCCGGTGAATCCCGGGTGGTGACCTGGATTGGCAACGGTGCCGATGTGCTGATGGAGCGGGCGCTGAAATGGTCAATCCAGGAAGATGCCGCGCTAAAAGCGGCGGGCAACCGCCCGGTAGCCGCCCATGAGCCACCGCCGGAATCCGTGCGCCTGGCCATGATGCGCCGCCTGTTTGACCGCTATTACGCTGAGCGCGTGGAAGAGGGCAGCTTCCTGTTCCCTGACGTGGAACAAACCCTGGCGGACTTGCATCAACAGGGCTACCCGCTGGGCCTGGTGACCAATAAGCCGACGCCATTTGTGCGCCCATTGCTCGAGGCCCTGAACATTGCCCACTATTTCGATGTGATTATCGGTGGTGATGACGTTCAACAGAAAAAACCGCACCCGGAAGCATTGCATCATGTGCTGGCGCGCTTTGAACTGGCCCCGGAGCAGCTGTTATTTGTCGGGGATTCCCGCAATGATATTCTGGCCGCCAAAGCAGCTGGTTGCCCCAACGTTGGGCTGACCTATGGCTACAACTATGGTGAGCCGATTTCATTCAGCGAACCGAATTATGTGTTCGACCGTTTCAACGAACTGTTGCCCGCCCTTGGGCATTCACACAATGAACAGCAGGAATCTAACAATGAGTAAGCCCATCGTCTTTAGTGGCGCCCAGCCTTCTGGGGAATTAACCATCGGGAACTACATGGGAGCGCTGCGCCAATGGGTAAACATGCAGGATGATTATCACTGCATTTACTGCATTGTTGACCAGCATGCCATCACCGTGCGTCAGGACCCCGCCGCGCTGCGTAAGGCCACTCTCGATACCCTGGCGCTATATCTGGCCTGCGGCATCGACCCGAAGAAAAGTACCATCTTCGTTCAATCCCATGTGCCGGAACACGCACAGCTGGGCTGGGCGCTGAACTGCTATACCTACTTCGGTGAACTGAGCCGTATGACCCAGTTTAAAGACAAATCCACCCGCTATGCCGAGAACATCAATGCCGGTCTGTTTGACTACCCGGTGCTGATGGCAGCCGACATTCTGCTGTATCAAACCAACCAGGTTCCGGTGGGTGAAGACCAGAAACAGCACCTGGAACTGAGCCGCGATATCGCTCAGCGCTTCAATGCTCTGTATGGCGATGTGTTCACCGTGCCGCAGCCGTTTATTCCTAAATCAGGCGCACGCGTGATGTCCCTGCTGGAGCCGACCAAGAAGATGTCCAAGTCTGACGATAACCGCAACAACGTTATCGGCCTGCTGGAAGATCCAAAATCTGTGGTCAAAAAACTGAAGCGTGCCATGACTGACTCCGACGAGCCGCCGGTGGTGCGTTATGACGTGGCGAATAAGCCGGGTGTCTCCAACCTGCTGGATATCATGTCTGCAGTGACCGGTAAATCCATCCCGGAACTGGAACAGCACTTCGAAGGCAAAATGTATGGCCATCTGAAAGGCGATGTGGCGGAAGCGGTTTCCGGTATGCTGACCGAGTTGCAGGAGCGCTACCACCGTTACCGTAACGATGAAGCCTTCCTCCAGGAAGTGATGAAAGAAGGGGCGGCGAAAGCCCGTGAACGCGCTTCTGCCACCCTGAAGAAAGTGTATGAAGTGATTGGCTTTGTGGCTCACCCGTAATAGCGGGCTAACCATCAAGTATTAAAAAGGCGCCTTGGGCGCCTTTTTTGTCACTATGACTTTTTGTCTCTATCACTCAGTAGTTTGAAAACCAGTTGAGTTTATCCCGCAGCGCCACCACCGGGCCGACGATAATTAGCGCCGGGCTTGCTACTTGCTGTGCCAGCTCTGCCAATTGGTTCATGGTACCGCTAACCACCTTCTGCGTGGTGGCGGTGCCATTCTGCACCAGCGCGACTGGCATGGTTTCCGCCATCCCGTGGGCTATTAGGTTTTCCTGGATAGCCCAGGCCTGATTCAGCCCCATGTAGAACACCAGGGTCTGTTTTTCAGCGGCCAGATTATGCCAGTCAAGCTCGTCCCCGGTTTTCAAGTGGCCGGTAACCAGGCGCACGCTTTGGGCATAATCCCGATGGGTTAATGGAATACCCGCATAGGCTGAACAGCCAGAGGCGGCGGTAATCCCCGGCACCACAGAGAAGGGGATGCCGCCATTACGTAGGGTTTCCAGCTCTTCGCCACCGCGGCCAAAGATAAACGGATCGCCCCCTTTTAGGCGCACCACGCGCTTGCCACTTTGGGCTTCCCGCAGCAGGATCTGGTTAATCTCCTCCTGGGGAACGCAGTGATAGCCCGCCCGCTTGCCCACAAATACCCGGTCAGCATCGCGGCGCACCAGGTTCATGATATCGTCGGATACCAGGCGGTCATACACCACCACATCCGCCTGCTGGATCTGTTGCAGGCCTTTCAGGGTCAACAGCCCGGCATCACCTGGCCCGGCACCCACCAGCACCACTTCACCGCGGTTTTCCAGCGGCTCGTTGATCAGGGTTTCGGTAATCGAAGTCACGGCCTGAGGATCGTTATTTGCCAGTGACTGGGCCAGCCGGTCATTAACAAAGAATTTCTCCCAGAAGCGGCGGCGTTCCGCCATGGTGGCGAAGGTGGCTTTCACCCGTTGGCGCAGTTGCCCGGCATAACCGGCAACCTGCCCCAGATGCAGGGGAAGCAGGGATTCCAGGCGCTCGCGCAGCAGACGGGCCAGCACGGGAGAAGTCCCGCCGGAGGAGACCGCCACCATCAGCGGGGAGCGGTCGATAATCGACGGCATGATAAAGCTGGCTTCCTGAGGCGCATCCACCACATTACAGAAGATGCGCCGCGCTTCGGCGGCCTCACTGACCTGCTGGTTTACTCCGTCATCGTCAGTGGCGGCAATCACCAGCCAGCTGGTATCCATCAGTGATTCATCGAAGCTGCCCTGCGCCAGGATAAGAGCCTGATGTTCGGCCCACACCTGGAACTGTGGGGTGAAGCTCAGCGCATTCACCGTTAACCGGGCACCGGCCTCGATCAGCAGGCGGGCTTTGCGTTCGGCGACATCGCCGCCGCCAACCAGCAGGCAATCTCGATTTTTAAGCTGACAAAATATAGGCAGGTGATCCACGGTACTTCCTCACATTAATTGGCTGGCGATGTTGTCACGGCGTCCGCCGCACTGATGGGGCGTTGCGCGCGCGGGGTAGCATACCAGTAACCCAGGCCCATGAACACGGCACCGGAAACGGTGTTACCCAGGGTTACCCACAGCAGGTTATGGCCGATCCCGGACAGGGTGAAGGCCTCGCTGTGGTTGCCAAACCAGGAGAGGGCAAACAGGGTCATATTGGCGACGGAGTGCTCGTAGCCGGAGGCAATAAATGCCAGCAGACACCACCAGATAGCAAGGAATTTAGCGGCGCCTTCGCTGCGGATTGCCATCCAGATTGCCAGGCAAACCAGCCAGTTACACAACACGCCCTTGAAGAACAGCACCATGGCCGGGGCCGTGGTTTTTGCCAGCGCGGCGCTATGTACCAGGCTGGTATCCGAAGAGAGCAGGCTACCGCCACCCCAATGGTAGAGCAGGGCCACAAATACCGAACCCAGCAGGTTGCCCACCCAGGTCTGCGGCAAAATACGCCACATCTGGCCCTGGCTAATGGTGCCCGCTTTCACCCCAAGGGTGAGGAACATGGTATGGCCGGTGAACAGTTCAGAACCGGCAATGATCACTAATGTCAGGGCGATGCCGAAGAAGGCCCCCATCACTAGTGGGCGCAGGGACGGGTCGATCAGGTTGCCGAGGGTGAAAATCAAAATAATGCCCAGGCCCACATAAGCCCCAGCCATAGCGGAACTGATCCAGAAGCCTAAGGGATTGGTGGTGTTGAGCCGGTTGATGCGGGCCGCGTTGGCGGCACAGGCGGTGATGGTGTCCGTAAACATAAGGTATGAATATCCTTTTTCCCGTCATACTTCGAGCTACAGCTGTGTTGGCTTTCCTCGCTCGCCCCAGTCACTTACTTGAGTAAGCTCCTGGGGACTCGCTGCGTTGCCGCCTTGCTGTAACTCGAATTATTTAGGGATTTATCCCCGTCCTACTTCAAGCTACAGCTGTGTTGGCTGCAATTCAAAATAAGTGGGGCGGTTAGTAAGAGTAAGATAAATATTAAAAACGCCCGGCATAACCGGGCGGTAAAGCGAAATCAGGCGCGGATTTGTATCATCCCGTCCTGCAAGCGGGTTTCAAACCATGGCACGGAAAAATCTTTATCTTCCATGCACAGGCCGTCCCGCAGGCGGAAGTGCTGTTTCTTCAGCGGGCTGGCCACCCATAATTCATTTTGGTGTTCGGCAATCAACCCCCGTGAGAGCACGCTGGACTCAAAGAACGGGTCAATATTGCTGATGGCGTAAACCTGCTCGCCATCACGCAGGCGGAATACCGCCACTTGGTGGTTATTCACCAGCGCGCACACGCCGGAATCCGGGATGATGTCTTCTAAAGCACACACGGTAGTCCACTGGCTCATGCGTTTTCCTCCACAAGGGTGACCGGGATACGTTCAAACGGCGTCGCCGGGCGGTGCTGGGCGCGCTCGGCAACCACTTGTACTGATGGGTCACGCAGCGGGCTGTTGATAAAGTGTTTGAAGCGAACCTGCGCCTGCGGGTTGTTTACAGTTTCCGTCCATTCACAGGCCACGGCTTCACGCAGGCGGGCAATCTCTTGTTCCAGATGGCCGTCCAGCCCCAGCTTGTCATCAATAATGACCTGCTTCAGGTACTCGATGCCGCCTTCCAGGTTCTCCAGCCATACCGAGGTACGGGTAAGTTTGTCGGCGGTACGGATGTAAAACATCATGAAACGGTCGAGGTAGTGCAGCAGGGTTTCGCGGTCCAGATCGGCGGCCAGCAGATCCGCATGGCGCGGTTTCATCCCGCCGTTGCCGCAGACATACAGGTTCCAGCCTTTTTCGGTGGCGATAATCCCCACGTCTTTACCCTGGGCTTCGGCACATTCGCGGGTACAGCCAGAAACGCCGAACTTCATCTTGTGCGGGGTACGGATGCCTTTGTAGCGGTTTTCCAGCTCCACGCCGAAGCCCACGCTATCGCCCACGCCGTAACGGCACCAGGTGCTGCCCACGCAGGTTTTCGCCATACGCAGCGCTTTGGCATAGGCATGGCCAGTTTCAAACCCGGCTTCAATCAGCTGACGCCAGATCTCCGGCAGGTCATCTTTCTGGGCGCCGAACAGGCCAATACGCTGGGAGCCGGTGATTTTGGTGTACAGATTGAACTGACGGGCAATGCGGCCCACTTCCATCAACCCTTCCGGGGTGATTTCGCCACCGGCAGAGCGCGGGATCACCGAGTAGGTGCCATCTTTCTGGATGTTAGCCAGGAAGTTGTCGTTGGTATCCTGTAGCGGGGTATGCTTCGGCGTGAGCACATACTCATTCCAGCAGGATGCCAGCAAGGAACCCACTGTTGGTTTACACACTTCACAACCGTAACCCTTGCCGTATTTCGCCAGCAGTTCGCCTAAGGATTTAATGCCTTCCACGCGGATCAGGTGGTACAGCTCCTGGCGAGAAAACGCAAAGTGCTCGCACAGGTTGTTGTTTACTTCGATACCTTGTTTCGCCAGCTCAGCATTCAACACCTGGGTAACCAGCGGGATACAACCACCGCAGCCGGTGCCGGCTTTAGTTTCTGCTTTCAATGCCGCAACGGTGTGGCAGCCTTTATTGATGGCGGCAATCAGGGTGCCTTTGGTGACATCGAAGCATGAGCATATTTGGGCGCTATCCGGCAGCTTATCGACGCCGATAGAAGGTTTGCCACTGGAAGCATGGGCCGGCAGGATCAGGGAATCCGGGTTCTCCGGCAGCTCGATGGCATTCAGCATCAGCTGCAACAGGTTACCGTAGTCTGAAGTGTCCCCCACCAGCACGGCCCCCAGCAGGGTTTTGTTATCTTCGCTAACGATGATGCGCTTGTAGACTTCTTTGCTCTCGTCCAGATAAACATAGCTGCGGCTGTTTGGCGTGCGGCCATGGGCATCACCAATCCCGCCTACATCCACACCCAGCAGTTTCAGCTTGGCGCTCATGTCTGCCCCGTTGAAGGTATTGGCATGGCCAAGCAGGTGGTCTGCGGTGACCTGAGCCATTTTGTAGCCAGGGGCTACCAGACCGAACACCCGGCCGCTCCAACTGGCACACTCGCCGATGGCATAGATATCGGGATCGGAGGTTTGGCACTGGTCATTCACCACGATGCCGCCTCTTGGGCCAATGGCGAGTTCACATTGGCGGGCCAGTTTGTCCTGAGGGCGAATACCGGTGGAGAAGACGATAAAGTCGATTTCCAGGGCGCTGCCATCAGCGAAGCGCATGGTTTTACGGCCTTCGGTCCCTTCTTGCACAATTTCCTGGGTGTTTTTGCTGGTGTGAACTTTCACACCCATCCGCTCAATTTTGTTGCGCAGTTGCTCGCCGCCCATCTGGTCGAGCTGTTCTGCCATCAGCATCGAGGCGAATTCAACCACGTGGGTTTCGACCCCAAGGTTCTTTAGGGCGCCAGCGGCTTCCAGGCCCAGCAGGCCACCGCCCACTACGGCACCGCGCTTACTACGGCGCGCGCAGGCTTCAATGGCGTTTAGATCTTCAATGGTGCGGTAAACGAAGCAGTCTTGAGTTTCAGACCCTTTAATCGGCGGCACCCAAGGGTAGGAGCCGGTGGCCATGATCAGTTTGTCGTAGAACACGGTGCGCCCGGCGCTGGAGTGGATCACTTTTTCTTGGCGGTTAATGGTGATAGCCCGTTCGCCCAGCAGTACTTTCACGCCGTGCTTATCGTAATACCCTTCCCGCACCAGGGAGAGTTCTTCTGCCGTGTGGTGGGCGAAGTAGGAAGACAAGTGGACGCGGTCGTAGGCAATACGCGGTTCTTCACAGAACACGGTGATCTCAAATTGGCCCGGTTCGGCTTTATCGATCAATTCCTCAATAAAGCGGTGGCCGACCATACCATTACCGATAATAGCGAGTCTGACTTTGCTCATTTTTGCCTCAATTTCCTTTTTATTATTGCCTACCTTAACGATTCAGCTTTGACGATTATTGATGCAAATCAAATGCGCCTTTATATACCCATTAAGGGGTATATGGCTGATTTGTCAGGATTTTTGTAAGTTGTGGATATGTTTAAAATTTCATCGATTTATGAATGCTTGCTGAAAACCGCGTCTTTTAGCGCTGGCTGTGCTATCACTTCGGAAAAGGTAATTTAAATCGGAGATCCTATGGCGAACTCACCCTTGTGGTTAATTCATAATGTCCGGCTGCCTGACCGTACCGGGCTATGGCAACTGGCTATCGATCGGGGCCGCTTTGCCGACATCACGCCGATGAGCTCCGCCGGGAATGAAAGTTACGAGGTACTAAATGCCCGAGGCGGGCTGGCGCTGCCGCCGTTTATCGAGCCACATATCCACCTCGACACCACCCAAACCGCCGGGCAGCCTGCCTGGAACCAGTCCGGCACTCTGTTTGAAGGCATCGAGCGTTGGGCCGAACGTAAAGCGTTACTGACCCATGAAGATGTGAAACGCCGGGCCTGGCAGACCTTGAAATGGCAGATGGCTAATGGGGTGCAATATGTGCGCAGCCACGTGGATGTTTCTGACCCTTCGCTCACTGCCCTGAAGGCGATGCTCGACGTAAAACAAGAAGTGGCCCCGTGGATTGATCTGCAACTGGTGGCCTTCCCGCAGGAAGGGATTTTGTCTTACCCCAATGGGGAAGCCCTGCTGGAAGAGGCCCTAAAACTGGGGGCCGATGTGGTAGGGGGCATTCCTCACTTTGAGTTCACCCGCGAATACGGCGTGGAATCGATGCATAAGGCCTTTGCCCTGGCGCACAAATATAACAAGCCATTAGATATTCACTGCGATGAGATTGACGATGAACAATCTCGTTTTGTGGAGACTGTGGCGGCCCTGGCGCTGGAGTATGGTATCGGCCCGCAGGTCACCGCCAGCCACACCACCGCCATGCACTCTTACAATGGGGCTTATACCTCGCGCCTGTTCCGGCTATTGAAAATGTCGGGGATTAACTTTGTCGCTAACCCGCTGGTGAATATTCATTTGCAGGGCCGTTTCGATGATTACCCGAAACGCCGGGGCGTTACCCGGGTGAAAGAGCTGCTGGAAGCCGGGATTAACGTCTGCTTCGGCCATGATGATGTGTTTGACCCCTGGTACCCCTTAGGTACTGCCAATATGCTCCAGGTGCTGCATATGGGGCTGCATGTCTGCCAGATGATGGGCTATGGGCAAATTGATGAGGGGCTGAACCTGATTACCCATAACAGCGCCCGCACCTTTGGGGTGAGCGATTATGGTATCGAGGTAGGCAACAGCGCCAACCTGATTATTCTGCCGGCTGAGAATGGTTTTGATGCGGTGCGCCGCCAGGTACCGGTGCGTTGGTCGATTCGCCAGGGGCGGATCATCGCCACTACTCAGTTAGCCCAAAGCTGGGTACAGATGGATCAAGGTGGGGAAGAGGTAGACTTTACCCGCCCGGCAGAATAGCCGGGCGGGGAAGGGGTTAGTGGCTGGCAGCGTCAGCGCTGTGCTGGCGGTGCTTAGTCACAAAGCCCAGAATCACACACATCACGAACACCACGGCATACAGACCATTTGAGGTCAGCAAGGCGGCTTTCGGGCCATAATGCGCCACGATAGGGCCAGTGACCACGAAGGTCAGCATGGTGCCGATGGTGCCGCAGGTCAGCACAAAGTTAACTAGTTTTGGAGAGGCCACTTTGGTCTGCTGAGACCCAAGGGTGATGATGGTGGTGTAAATCGCGCTGGAGAAGAAGCCCAGGGCCAGTATAAACAGCGCCATGTGATTGGATGCGCCGGTGATAAAACCGTACATCAGCACGGTCGCCAGGGCAGCCAACACCATCAGTATGCGTTGCAGATCGAAGAAACGCAGCAGATAGCTGAAGGCCCACATCCCGAACATATAGGACATCCAGAAGTTACTCACCAGCTGGCCGGCATCGTTGATGCCCATGCCCAGCCCTTTGGCGTATTCCGGTACCCAAGAGATAAAGCCCAATTGGCCGAGGATGTAGCACAAAGCAGCGATGGACAGGAATAGCACTCCAATGCCCCATTTTTCACGGGTGACTGGCTTGTCGTCTTGTTTAGCGTGCTTGCCGAGGGCCGGGAATTCACAACCCAGGGTCAGCAGAAAGATCGCCACATAAACCAGGCCAATGCACACATATACCCAGTACCAGTTGATGCTACGCGCCA
The DNA here is from genome assembly GCA_966186435.1 of uncultured Enterobacteriaceae bacterium. GTDB lineage: Bacteria > Pseudomonadota > Gammaproteobacteria > Enterobacterales > Enterobacteriaceae > CBIFWW01. The sequence goes on along the minus strand of CBIFWW010000009.1, from coordinate 18,921 downwards.
GTAAGAAGGCGGCGACAATCGGGAAGATCATCCCGGCCATGCTGAAGAAAGAGTCAGTAAACAGCAGGCGCGAACCACGCTGGCGGCCATGGTACATCTGGGTCACCAGGAATGTACCGATGGACATGGTGATCCCGCTTACCAGGCCAAGCACGAACATGGAGGCAGAGAAGATAGCCAGACTATGACTGGTAACCAGACCGGCGATGGCAAGTACCATCAGCACAAAGCCAAAACGCAGCTGGGTCTTAAGCGGCACAATTTCCATCAACCACGCGTTCATGAAGATAGAAATAAGGATCCCGGTGTTCAGGAAGGTGAAAGTGTTGCTCATGCTGGAGACGGGAACCTGGAAGTAATCAGCGATATTCCCCATCACCATACCGGTGACGATCACCAGTGCACCGGTAAGTGCGTAGGAGAAGAAGCTGATCCATGTGAGCCTGATACGATTGCTGTTAGTCATAGTAGCCTGTGAAAATAAAAGTAAAGCGCCTTGCAAGCGCGGTAAACGGGCAGATTTTAGTCATTAATGTGATCTATACAAACTTTTTATGAATTATTTGTTCGACTAAATAAATATGTATATGACGTTGGTCACGCGTAGAAAATTCTGCTGGTACGATTCACCCTATAAATACAATGGATTGCATCGTAAAAGCAGGTAAATGTGTGGCGGGAATAACAAACGCTCTTTAGAATCGGGGCACCTGCCTACTTTATGTTTACTAAGGATTCCTCATGTTCAAATCGACACTGGCGGCGGTTGCAGCGGTCATCGCGCTGTCTACTGTTTCCACAGCTGCCCTGGCGGCAAAAGGCGATACCCACGTGTTACTGACCACTTCAGCGGGCAATATTGAGCTGGAGCTGGATAATCAAAAAGCCCCAGTTAGCGTGAAAAATTTCGTCGATTACGTTAACAACGGTTTTTATAACAACACCGTGTTCCACCGTGTGATACCTGGTTTTATGGTTCAGGGCGGTGGCTTTACCGCAGACATGAATCAAAAACCGACCGTTGCCCCCATCAAAAACGAGGCTGACAACGGCCTGCGTAACACCCGTGGCACTATCTCCATGGCCCGAACTGCCGATAAAGACAGCGCCACCAGCCAATTCTTCCTGAACGTGGCGGATAACGCCTTCCTCGACCATGGCCAGCGTGATTTTGGTTATGCGGTATTTGGTAAGATTGTCAAAGGGATGGACGTGGTGGATAAAATCGCCCAAGCGCCTACCCACGATGTTGGCCCGTATCAAAACGTGCCAACCAAACCGATTGTGATCCAGTCGGCAAAAGTCCTGCCTTAACAGCCATCGCGGGTGTAAGCTACCCCCCGTGAGCCTGAAGCCTTCCTGCGCGATGTCGTATTGCTGCTTATACTTGTGGCAATCACTCACAGCGTCAGGGAGGCCCTCTTCTATGAAACACCTTACCGATCGGCAAAAGCAGCTGCTTTGGCAGCAGCAACGCAGCCGCAATTTTTCCGCCAGCCAACGGCTGGAAGGCATTGCGTCCCAACCCCTCGATCTCACCCCTGAACATGCCATCGCGCGGATTGATACCTTGCGGAGGCACTATGAGCGATAAATTCGGTGAAGGCCGCGATCCGTACTATTGGTCCAGCATCAATGTGCTGCGCAATCGGCTGGATATCCGTGATACCCAGCGGCTAGTGCAGGCAGAAACCGAACTCACCGCTCTGCGTGTCGCTACCCTGGAACTCGGCCCGTTGCGCCGGGGCTTGCCGCACTTATGTGACATTCACCGCCAGGTTTTCCAGGATGTCTATGAATGGGCCGGGAAACTGCGTGAAGTGGATATCTACCAGGGTGACACCCGTTTCTGCCACTTCCAATACATTGAGAAAGAAGGCAATGCCCTGATGCAGCAGTTGGAGGAGGAAGATTACCTCCAGGGGCTTAAGCTGGCGCAATTTTGCGAGCGGCTGGCGTGGTTCTATGGCGAAATAAACGTGCTGCACCCGTTCCGGGTTGGCTCCGGCCGCGCCCAGCGGATTTTCTTTGAGCAACTGGCTATCCATGCTGGGTTCACCATCGACTGGTCTACTATTGAGGCCGGCACATGGAACGCCGCTAATCAGCAGGCCGCCCTTGGTAGCCATCAGGCCCTAGTAGCCATCTTTAGTAAAGCAGTAAGCGAAGCGGCTTAAAATCGGTAGAATAGCCCGGTTCACATCACCTGCCCGGGCGCACCATGATGCTATTGATCGACAATTACGACTCTTTCACCTGGAATTTATACCAATATTTCTGCGAGCTGGGCGCGGAAGTCACCGTGATGCGTAATGATACCCTTACGCTGGATGACATCACCCGCCTGGCCCCGGAGAAAATCGTCATCTCTCCTGGCCCTTGTACCCCCGATGAAGCCGGTATTTCTCTGGCGGCCATCCGCCACTTTGCTGGTAAATGCCCGATCCTCGGGGTTTGCCTTGGCCATCAGGCCATTGCTCAAGCCTTTGGCGCAAAAGTCGTTCGTGCCACCAAGGTGATGCACGGTAAAACCTCCTCCATTACTCATCAAGGGGAGGGGGTCTTCACTGGCTTAAATAACCCGCTTACGGTTACCCGCTACCATTCGCTGGTGGTGCAGCCGGATACCTTGCCAGCACAATTTACGGTAACGGCCTGGAGTGACAGCGGGGAGATAATGGGCCTGTGCCATCGCCAATGGGATCTGGAGGGGGTGCAATTCCACCCGGAAAGCATACTCAGTGAACAGGGCCACCAGCTGCTGGCTAATTTCCTCAATCGCTGATTAACTATTGCCCTACTCTGATTTTTTATGCATATTTTATGATTATATTTTCAGCCAATCATGCATATTCAGGGGATGGGATCTCAATGACTTTAACCAATACAGCGTCCGAAACTTCTGCGGTGACCCGCGCCACCTTCGATAACGTCATTTTACCTATTTATGCACCCGCGGAATTCATTCCGGTTAAGGGCAAAGGCAGCCGCATCTGGGATCAGCAGGGGACTGAGTATGTGGATTTTGCCGGCGGGATCGCGGTGACGGCACTCGGCCATTGCCACCCGGCGCTGGTTGAAGCCTTAAAAGCTCAGGGCGAAACCCTGTGGCACACCAGCAATGTCTTCACCAATGAACCGGCCCTGCATTTGGCGCAAAAAATCATTGATGCCACCTTTGCTGAGCGGGTAGTCTTTATGAACTCCGGCACCGAGGCTAACGAAACTGCCTTCAAACTGGCCCGTCATTACGCCATCACCCGCCACAATCCTTTCAAAACTAAGATTGTTGCTTTCAACAATGCCTTCCACGGGCGCTCGCTATTTACCGTATCGGTTGGCGGCCAGCCGAAATACTCCGATGGCTTTGGCCCAAAACCTGCCGATATTGTCCATGTGCCTTTTAACGACCTGGCGGCGGTGAAAGCCGTGATGGATGACCACACCTGTGCGGTGGTGGTGGAGCCGGTGCAAGGGGAAGGGGGCGTGACTGCCGCCACGCCGGAATTCCTCCAGGGGCTACGGGATTTGTGCAATCAGCACCAGGCGCTGTTGGTATTTGATGAAGTCCAGTGCGGTATGGGCCGCACCGGGGAGCTTTTTACCTACATGCACTACGGGGTGACCCCGGACATTCTTACCAGCGCCAAAGCGTTAGGCGGCGGCTTCCCGGTGAGTGCGGTGCTAACCACGGCGGATATCGCCAGCGCTTTCCATGCTGGCTCCCACGGTTCCACCTACGGCGGTAATCCACTGGCCTGTGCAGTAGCCGGGGCTGCCTTCGATATCATTAATACCCCAGCGGTGCTGGAAGGGGTAGCAGCCCGCCGGGAACGCTTTGTGGCAGCGTTAAAAGAGATAGACGCCCGTTATGATGTGTTCAGTGAAATTCGCGGTATGGGGCTGTTGATTGGGGTGGAGCTGAAACCAGCGTACCACGGCAAAGCCCGCGATCTGCTGATGGCCGCCGCCGCTGAAGGGGTAATGGTGCTCAATGCCGGGCCGGATGTGCTACGCCTTGCGCCGTCGCTGGTGGTGGAAGACGCCGATATTGATGAAGGTATGGCGCGGCTGGCCCGTGCGGTGGCCACCCTGGTGGGTTAATCCTGGCGCAGGCGGCGTTTCAGCCAGATGCCGTGATGGGGGCGCTGGCGCCAGGCAACCGAAGAGATGGTATGCATGGTGTTAAGGTGCCCCAGTATCCGTTGTAAATGCTGCTCCATAATGCTCAGTGGCCCGTAAGCCGTGGCTTCCGGCATGGCGAGGATCGTTATATCCCCGCTGTCCCCCGGGTTGTCATACTCCAGCCGTTGCTGGCACATCTGTAGGGCAATTTCACAGGACTGGAGATAGCGCTCAGCCAGATCCGGCGTCAGCATTTCATGCTCCCGCGCCAGAGTGGTCATGGCGTTGATATGCTCGACAATAAACTGGCTGTGGGTCATCCACAGTTTCATATCGGCCAAATAGTGGTTATTAAAGCCAGGCTCCTGCATTGCCTGGCTAAGTGAGTTATACAGCGCATTATGGGCCTGATTAACCCGGATACGTTGGTTGGCTAAATCGCTGGGGGTGGGGTCATCACTTAAGATCTGGCGCAGGGCATCTTGGTATTTCTCCAGCGCATCATGGGCATTCTGGCGTAGCAGGCCACTTTGCCATTGGGGCCACAGCCACACCATGCCACCAAAGGCAATCAGGCAGCCAATCAGGGTATCCACCAGCCGGGGCAAGATAAACTGCTCACCGTTAAGTGACAGCAACTGCAAGGTATACACCGCCGTTACAGTAAAGCCGATGGTGGCCCAGGCATACTTCTTGCGGATAATCAGATAGCTTATCAGCGTGATCGCCAGCATTGCCCCCAGGGTGACACTATCCGGCACGTGGAAGTGGAGGGTGGCCCCGGCAATCAACAGCCCGGCCATGGTTCCCCCGGCCCGGTGGAAAATTCGTACCCGGGTAGCGCCGTAGCCGTTCTGGGTCACAAACAGCACCGTCATCAGAATCCAGTAAGGTTTGGGCAGGTGCAGTGACGTGCCCACCAGGCTGGCCACCGCCAGCATTACCGATACCCTGGCGGCATTGCGCAACGCCGCCGATTTCAATGACAGATAGCTTTTAAGGGCCGGGATCAACGGCAGGCGGCGCTCGCGGTCGGCCATGAGATCCCGCCGGTAGAGCGGCCGCTGGGTATGTAACACCCTGGCGATCCGGCTGAAGTGATATTCCAGAAACTGGCCCACCGGGTTATCCGGGTGCTGGCGGGCAATTTTCTCCAATGCGCCACACTGTTTATCCATATCGAAGCGCTGGGGGTAGCGGTGATACAGGATGTCATCGGCCAGAACCCGCAGGCGGGTAGATACCGTTTGGGCATTCCAGCGGATCACTGGTTCGGCATGAGTCTGTTCCACCAGCTTTTGTACTTCTTCCGGCTGATGAAGGCTGACGGAGATGTGCTCCTGCAAATCTAACCCCACCTGGAACACCCGCAGCAGGCGCTTATAGCCCGGCTGTTTGTTGGCGGCCAGCATATGCAATTGTTGGTAACAAACGCCAATCAGATCGACCACTTTTTGCTGGCGAGCCAGTAGCGGCGGCAGGGAAGTTTCCGGGTCAGTGTGTTGGGTCAACATGCTGTATTTGGCTTCACAATAGTCTGCCAGCTGTTGATACAGCAAACTCAAGGATTCCCGTAGTGGCTGCTCATGCCATAGCCGGAACCAGCCCCAGTTAAACAGCCCGTACCAGAGGGTGCCGCCCACATAGAGCACCATCGGTTTCCAGATGGGCATATTGCCCGCCAGGCTAAGGGTAAATATGGCGGCAATCATCGCAGCTGGAAACAAACGGGCGTGCAGGCTGCTGATCTCGGCTGCAACCCCGAGGGTCATTGCCATCCCCACCAGGATAAGCGGCAGCGGTATGTTTTCAAGCAGCAACAGTTGCACCAGCAGGCTGCTGAAGGCAAACAGGCAGCCGCCAATGATCAGGCGTTTGAAAAAGCGTTTGTGAGGGGTATCCAGGCCAGCCATATTGCAGCAGGCGGGCACCAGAGAGAACAGTAAGCCTTGTTGCAGGTTACCCAGCAGCAAACCAATAGCCACGGGTACACACAGCACCAGGGTCTGGCGCAGCGCGTAATTCACCTCAGGATGGTAGATTAATCGGCGCCACATAAGCTGAATTCTGGATACAAAAACGGCGTATTACCGAAGCAACACGCCGTTGAAGAGTGATTAACGGGTACCGTAAACCACAATGGTTTTACCGTGAGCAGAGATCAGGTTTTGATCTTCCAACATCTTCAGGATACGGCCAACAGTTTCGCGGGAACAACCAACAATCTGGCCGATTTCCTGACGCGTGATTTTAATCTGCATCCCGTCCGGGTGGGTCATCGCATCAGGCTGTTTTGCCAGGTTCAGCAAGGTCTGAGCAATGCGACCGGTTACATCCAGGAATGCCAGGTTACCGACTTTCTCAGAAGTGACTTGCAGACGGCGCGCCATCTGGGAGGAAAGGCGCATCAGGATGTCAGGGTTAACCTGAATCAGCTGACGGAATTTCTTGTAAGAGATCTCAGCCACTTCACAGGCTGATTTTGCCCGAACCCAGGCGCTACGTTCCTGGCCTTCTTCAAACAGGCCAAGCTCGCCAATAAAATCACCCTGGTTAAGGTAAGAGAGGATCATCTCTTTACCTTCTTCATCCTTGATCAGTACGGCGACAGAGCCTTTAACGATGTAGTACAACGTTTCTGCTTTTTCACCTTGGTGAATCAGCGTGCTCTTCGATGGATACTTATGAATGTGGCAATGAGACAAGAACCATTCGAGAGTTGGGTCTGTTTGCGGTTTGCCAAGCACCATGCGCTATTATCCTCTGTTGTAAACTATACGCCAAAGAAAGAAGACATCGCCCTCTCTTCGGGGTTTGTAATCGTGAATTATCCCACCCGGGGGTTCTGGTTAGCTATCAGGAATCTGTAGCCTTAGTTTTATGATTTTTTATGCATTCATGCATAGCGTTAATGTATCGCTGTTGCATCCCGTTTGTTTTAACATAGCTTTTTACGGGTGTCTCCTATTGTCTCGTTTCAGCTTGACGCAGGTCGCCTTATGTTGCCACTTTTCTCCCGGGCGCTTACTCTGGAAGGGAATGTAAACCCTATGGAGTAAGCAAAATGCAGGCACGAGTTAAATGGATTGAGGGACTGACTTTTCTGGGGGAGTCCGCCTCCGGTCACCAGGTTTTGATGGACGGAAATTCTGGGGATAAAGCACCCAGCCCGATGGAGACTGTTCTTATGGCAGTCGGCGGCTGTAGCGCCATTGACGTGGTGTCGATTCTTCAGAAGGGCCGCCATGACGTGGTGGATTGTGAGGTCAAACTCACCTCTGAACGCCGGGAAGAAGCCCCGCGCCTGTTCACCCATATCAATCTGCATTTTGTGGTAACAGGCCAGGATTTGAAGGATGCGGCGGTTTCCCGTGCGGTCGATCTCTCTGCTGAGAAGTATTGTTCAGTGGCGCTTATGCTGGGTAAATCAGCAAATATTACCCATTCTTATGAAGTGATCGCCCTTTAAGCAATGGTTTTACCTTCCATTAGGCGTCGCACCAGCGGCGCCATGATCAGTTCCATCGCCAGCCCCATTTTCCCGCCAGGGACCACCAAAGTATTCATGTGGGAAATAAATGACCCTTGCAGCATCGCCAGCAGCCAGGGGAAATCAATATCCTCCAGACCCTGAAAATGAATTACCACCAAGCTTTCATCTAACGAAGGTATAGACCGGGCGGCAAAGGGGTTGGAGGTATCTACTAGCGGCACCCGCTGGAAGTTAAGATGAGTGCGGGAAAACTGTGGGGTGATGTAGTTGATGTAGTCGTCCATGGAGCGCACCACGGAATCCATCACCGCCTCCCGGGAATGGCCACGCTCGCCCATGTCGCGTACCAGCTTCTGGATCCACTCCAGGTTTACGATGGGCACCACCCCTACCAATAAGTCCACGTGGCGCGCGACATCATGCTCGCTGGTAACCACACCGCCGTGTAACCCCTCATAAAAAAGCACGTCCGTTGGCTCCCGCAACGGCTGCCAGGGGGTGAACGTGCCGGGAACCTGGTTCCAGGGCACCGCTTCATCATAGGTATGGAGATATTTACGCGATTGGCCGGTGCCATCCTGCCCATATTGGAAAAAGGTATTTTCCAACAGGCCAAAGTCATTGGCTTCAGGGCCGAAATAACTGATATGACGGCCCTGATCGCGGGCCTTGCGGATCGCCAGATCCATTTCCGGGCGGGTATAGCGGTGGAAGCTGTCGCCTTCGACTTCAGCGGCAGTCAGCCCTAGCTGGGCAAAGATTTTACGGAAGGCGAGGCTGGTGGTGGTGGTTCCGGCCCCGCTGGAGCCTGTCACTGCAATTACCGGATGTTTCGAGGACATAAGACAACTACTCCTGAATGAATAAACCTGCGGCTCGGCAGGTTCAATAACAGTGTAGTGCCGTGGTGGCCCGTATGGATCACTCGTTAAACTGGCCCCGCGGCATAATATTGACGGTCTCGTGCAATTCAGACCACACCAGCACGGCATCACCGCACTGGAGCTGGCGCTTAACGTCGGCCACTTTTTGCTCAAGGCTGCGCTCATGTTCACCATAATCGGTACCTTCCCGTAACACAAAGGTTTCAATCAGGTTTTCCAGCGTTTCGGGCGCCAGATCTTGCCAGGGGATGATCATGCTTTTTTATCCAACCAGGTTGAAAGCCATTGGGGAATACGCTGCTCCAGCCACATGGTGGGGTGCTTCCAGGTGCCTCCGATAAAGCCCACGTGGCCGCCGTGTTCCGTCAGCTGATACTCAATATTAGCAGGCAATAGGGACGGCTCCGGGATCACGTGATGATCCATAAAGGGATCGTCTTTGGAGTGAATAATCAGCGTTGGCCGGGCGATATTCGGCAGCATTGGCATGGCGCTGGCCTGGCGGTAATAGTCCAGGGCATCGGCAAAGCCATGGATCTTCGAGGTAATTAAATCATCGAAATCACGAATACGCCGCACCCGCCGCAGCTGCTCCAGACCAATAGGTAATGAGCCAGGGTAGGTCTTAAGCTTGCGGGAGGCGTTGGCCTTCAGCAAGTTAAGCAGGTAACGCTGATAAAAGCGGGAGAAACCCTTTTCCATATGGTAGCAGCACTGCTCCAGCACAAAGGGGGCCGAGACAATTACCCCTGCGTCTAGGGTACAGGCTTCGCCCTGGCGCGCCATCAGGCAGGCCAGCATATTCCCGCCTAGGGAATAGCCCACCGCCGCTGTCGGCACGTTGCCATAGCGTTGGTCCAGCCACTCCAGGAAGTAGCTACCGTCTTCGGTTTCACCGGAGTGGTAAATGCGGTTTTTACGGTTTGGTACGCCGCTGCACCCACGGAAATGCATTACCACCCCCAGCCAGCCGTGTTGGGCGGCGGCATGGATAAGACCGTGAGCGTAGGGGCTATGCAAACTGCCTTCCAGGCCGTGAAAAACCACCAGACGCGGCTTATGGCCCGCCTGGGCTGGGTCTTCACTCCATGCTAAATCAACAAAGTCGCCATCGGGCATATCCAGCCGCTGCCAGTGCGGGAGGAACTGGAGTTTGCGTCGCAGTAGCCGGGGTAGCATGGTCTGTAGATGGGGGTTGCTTAACCCTGGCATCGGTACAAAGTCGCTGTTGTCTGGCTCTGGCATGAAGTCAATTGAACAAGTTTTTTGCATAGTTCCGTGGGGAGTCATAATTCATTGCGGCGCTTACTATACCGGGAGATAGGGGAACGTGTTTATGAAATTGTTGTTATTTAACCCAACCACCCCCGATTTTTCAGGGGCGTTGAGGGTAAGTTAATCTGCCAGAAGCATACTCTCTAACTGCTCCTGGGTATCCAGCCATTCCATTTCGCACGCTTCCAGCTCGCCTTTGGTTTTGGCCTGTAGCTGAAGGCATTGGTTCATTTCGGCCTTGCGCTCAGGCTGGTAAATATCGCTATCGCCGAGCTTTTCTTCCACGCTGGCCAACTGCGTATTGAGCTTCTCCATTTGCTTTTCAAGCTGGGTGATTTTCTTACGCAGGGGCTGGGTTTGAGTCCGCAGCTCGGCCTCACGGCGTTTCTGATCCTTACGGGCCTGGGCGCTGTTCTCACCGGATTTTGGCGATTCGTCAGCCTGGTTTTCCTGCTTCTGCTGGGTGGACAGCCACTGCTGATAATCCTCCAGGTCGCCATCAAACGGCTCAACCTGGCCGTCATGAACCAAATACAGATCGTCGGTGGTGGAGCGGATCAGGTGGCGATCGTGGGAAACCACCACCAGGGCGCCTTCAAAATCGATCAACGCATCGGTCAGGGCCTGGCGCATGTCCAGATCCAGGTGGTTGGTCGGTTCATCGAGCAGCAGCAAATTAGGGCGCTGCCAAACGATCAGTGCCAACACCAGCCGGGCCTTCTCGCCGCCAGAGAAACGGGCAGTTTGCTCGGTGACTTTATCCCCCTGGAAGCCAAAACCCCCCAAGTAATCACGCAACTGCTGCTCCAGCACCTTAGGGGCAATCCTCGACAAGTGCTGGAGTGGGGACTCATCGGCCCGCAGGAATTCAAGCTGATGCTGGGCGAAGTAACCCAGCTTGATGCCCTTCGCCAGCCCCACTTCTCCATGCTGTGGCGAAATCTCCCCGGCCAGCAGCTTGATCAGGGTGGACTTACCGGCCCCGTTGCGGCCCAGCAAACCAATGCGCGATCCAGGCACCAGATTCAGCTTGATAGACTTAAGAATGGTTTTATCGCCATAACCGGCGCTGACCTTTTCCATCCGCAGCAGCGGGGTCGGCAGGCTCTCCGGGGCGCGGAAGCTAAAGTGGAAGGGGTTATCCACCAGCGCCGGGGCGATAAGCTCCATACGCTCCAGCATTTTGATACGGCTTTGGGCCTGTTTGGCTTTAGAAGCTTTGGCTTTAAAACGGTCAATAAAGCTTTGCAGATGGGCCACGCGCTCTTGCTGGCTTTCATACTGGGCCTGTTGCTGAGATAGGCGGGTAGCGCGCTGCAACTCAAAGGAGCTGTAGTTGCCGGTGTACTCGAACAGGGATTGCTGTTCGATATGAATAATTTTATCGACAATCGGATCGAGGAAGTCCCGGTCGTGAGAAATCAGGATCAGGGTACCGGTATAACTCTTCAGCCATTTTTCCAGCCAGATTACCGCATCCAAATCCAGGTGGTTGGTCGGTTCATCGAGCAGCAGCAGGTCAGAGCGGCATACCAGGGCCTGGGCCAGGTTTAAACGCATGCGCCAGCCCCCGGAGAAATCACTCACCGGTTGGTTAAGCTGGTCGTTGCTGAACCCCAGGCCGTGCAGCAGGCTGGCGGCGCGGGCGCGGATAGTCCAGGCGTCAATGGCATCCAGCTTGCCATGGGCGACGGCGATGGCGTGGCCATCATCACGTTCGTTAGCGTCTTTTAATTCTGACTCGTACTGGCGGTATTCCCGGTCGCCATCAATCACATATTCAATGGCCGGTACGGCCAGCGCAGGGGTTTCCTGATTCACCCAAGCCAGTTGCCAGTTGCCCGGATAGGTAAAGCTGCCCCCATCGGCGCTGATTTCGTTTTTCAGCAGCGACAATAGTGTGGACTTCCCGCAGCCGTTTTTACCTACCAGGCCGACTTTCTGCCCAGGGTTAATGGTAGCGGTAGCATTATCCAGCAGAACGCGGATGCCGCGACGAATCTGTAACGAAGAGAAAACAATCATAACGCGCCGTATGTTTTGAATATGTTAATTTGTCATTATAATCGGGTAACGTTTTACCGATGCCCAAGGGTCGGGCTGCATGGTAGCCCAAATTACTTCTGATGACGACGCCCTGGAGGCTAATGATGTCGCAGCCGCCGAAAGTCTTGCTGCTTTACGCCCACCCGGAATCTCAGGATTCAGTGGCTAACCGCCTGCTGGTGGAGCCTGCCCGGCAACTGGCGAATGTAACGGTGCATGACTTATATGCCCACTATCCCGATTTCTTTATTGATATCCCCCGGGAGCAGGCGTTGTTGGTGGAGCATGATGTGATTGTGTTTCAACACCCGCTTTATACTTACAGTTGCCCGGCCCTGCTCAAAGAGTGGCTCGACCGGGTGCTCAGCCGCGGCTTTGCCAGCGGGATTGGTGGTAACCAACTGGCGGGCAAATACTGGCGCAGTGTGATCACCACCGGTGAGCCAGAAGGAGCCTATCGCTATGACGGCCTGAATCGCTACCCCTTAAGCGAAATCCTGCGCCCCTTTGAACTCACCGCCGCCATGTGCCATATGCACTGGCTTAGCCCGATGATTGTCTACTGGGCCAGGCGCCAGAGTGCCAATGAACTGGCCAGCCATGCCAAAGCTTACCGCGAGTGGCTTGCCGCTCCGCATTTGCCGGGAGTCCGCTGATGGAAGGATCGGATCTGTTACTTGCCGGGCTGTTGTTCTTGTTTGCCGCCGTGGTGGCAGTGCCGATTGCTGCACGTCTTGGGATTGGGGCGGTGCTGGGCTATCTGCTGGCAGGCATTGCCATCGGCCCATGGGGGCTAGGGTTCATCAGCGATGTAGAGGAGATCCTGCATTTCTCTGAGCTGGGGGTAGTGTTCTTGATGTTCATCATCGGCCTGGAGCTGAACCCGTCCAAATTGTGGCAATTGCGGCGATCTATTTTCGGTATTGGTGCCGCGCAGGTGGTGGTCAGTGCACTGATACTCGGGCTGTTATTGATTGTCTCCCAGTTCTCATGGAAGGCGGCCGTAGTCGGGGGGATTGGCCTCGCCATGTCATCCACTGCCATGGCGATTCAACTAATGCGTGAGAAAGGCATGAACCGCAGTGAATCCGGGCAACTGGGGTTCTCGGTGCTGCTGTTCCAGGATCTGGCGGTGATCCCGGCCCTGGCGATGGTGCCGATACTGGCGGGCGGCGGTGATGAGCACCCGGACTGGATCAAGATCGGCCTTAAAGTGCTGGCTTTTATGGCGATGCTGCTGGGCGGCCGTTATCTGCTGCGGCCGGTCTTCCGCTTTATCGCCGGGGCGGGGGTGCGTGAAGTCTTTACTGCGGCAACCTTGTTACTGGTGCTTGGCTCCGCCCTATTTATGGATGCGCTGGGGCTTTCCATGGCGCTGGGGACTTTCCTGGCGGGGGTATTGTTGGCGGAGAGTGAATATCGCCACGAGCTGGAAACCGCTATCGATCCCTTCAAGGGGCTGCTGTTGGGATTGTTCTTTATCTCCGTCGGCATGAGCCTGAATTTGGGTGTGCTCTATACTCATGTACTGTGGATTGTGGCGGCGGTACTGGTGCTAGTGGGCGTTAAAATGCTGGTGCTCTATGGGTTGGCGCGGCTCTATGGGTTGCGCACCTCTGAGCGCCTACAGTTTTCCGGGGTGCTTAGCCAGGGCGGGGAATTTGCCTTTGTACTGTTTTCTCTGGCCTCGTCCCAGCGCCTGTTTCAGAACGACCAGATGGCGCTATTGCTGGTCACCGTCACCCTGTCGATGATGACCACACCGCTGGTGATGCGACTGATCGACGCGAAATTGGTACGCCGGGTTAACTCTGATGATGACAATGACGAGCAGCCCTGGGTGGAAGATGATAAACCCCAAGTGATCATCGTTGGCTTTGGCCGATTCGGCCAGGTAATTAGCCGCCTGCTGATGGCGAACAAAATGCGCATTACCGTACTGGAGCGGGATATCAGCTCCGTCAACCTGATGCGTAAATATGGCTACAAGGTTTACTACGGGGATGCCACCGAAATTGAACTGCTGCGTTCCGCCGGAGCGGAAGCGGCAAAATCCATCGTCATCACCTGTAACGAGCCGGAAGACACCCTGCGGATCGTTGCGCTTTGCCAACAGCACTTTCCTCATCTAGCGATTTTAGCCCGGGCGCGAGGAAGGGTAGAGGCCCACGAGTTGTTACAGGCCGGGGTTAAGCAGTTTACCAGGGAGACCTTCTCCAGCGCCCTGGAGCTGGGGCGCAAAGCGTTAATGACCCTGGGGATGCACCCCCATCAAGCCCATCGTGCCCAGCTTCACTTCCGCCGCCTGGATATGCGGATGCTGCGGGAGCTAATGCCAGTGCATTCCGATAATGCCCAAATTTCGCGGGTGAAAGAGGCCCGTCGGGAGTTGGAAGATATTTTCGAGCGGGAAATGCAGCAAGAGCGCCGCCAGCTAGATGGCTGGGACGAATTTGAATAATGAGTAAAGGGGAAGCGTGATGCTGATGCGAAAACGTTTTATAGCTGGGGCGGTTTGCCCGCAATGCCAGCAGAAGGACACCCTGGCCATGTGGCAGGAAAATAATATTGATGTGGTTGAGTGTGTTAAGTGCGGCCATCAGATGCGGGAAGCCGATAAATCGGCTAAGAGCCATGTTCGTGATACCGAGACAGTGATCGGGATTTTTCATCCCGACTAGCTATATTCCCCAGCTTTTTTTAAGCTTAATAGTACACAGACGCTGATTTCGGCTACAATCGGCGCCAGTTTTTACTTCGCTCTGGAGATATCATGAAAGTAATTAAAGACCTGGTGGTCAGCCTGGCTTATCAGGTACGTACAGAAGATGGTGTGTTGGTTGATGAGTCTCCGGTAAGTGCGCCGCTGGACTACCTGCATGGTCACGGTTCACTGATTTCAGGGCTGGAAAAAGCACTGGAAGGCCACGAAGTGGGTGACAAGTTCGACGTTAGCGTTGGTGCAAACGACGCTTACGGTCAGTACGACGAAAACCTGGTACAGCGCGTACCTAAAGACGTTTTCATGGGTGTTGACGAGCTGCAAGTTGGCATGCGCTTCTTGGCAGAAACTGACCAAGGCCCGGTACCGGTTGAAATCACCGAAGTGGACGAAGACCACGTCGTTGTTGATGGTAACCACATGCTGGCTGGCCAGAACCTGAGCTTCAACGTAGAAGTTGTTGCTATCCGTGAAGCAACCGAAGAAGAACTGGCTCATGGTCACGTTCACGGTGCTGATGGCCATGACCACGGTCATGACCACGACCACGATGGTTGCTGCGGTGGCCACGGTCACGACCACGGCCATGAACAGGGTAAAGGCGGTTGTGGCGGTAACGGCGGCTGCGGTTGCCACTAAGACTACGGTTTTGAATGCCCTCAGAACGGGCGGTATTCTCAATCTGTAAAAAAGCGGGCTTAGCCCGCTTTTTTATCTCTGTCGATCAGTAGTGCGGCGGCGGTGTCTCTTCAGATTGGGAGGCAATCATCGAGGGTTGGCTGGCTTTTACTTTCTCAACCAATAAACGCACATGTTCACGCAATTTCGACATTTCCAGCTCGTGAGCGGTCACAGTCTGGTTCAATTCTTCGATAGTCATTTCCTGAAACGCGAGACGGCTTTCCAGCTCCGCGAGGCGGTCTTCAAACTGCGGCATAATATCTTCTCCTGTTGGATGGGCGAGCGTCTTAAGCGGGCGACGGGAGATTTTACTGGAAATTTGCTGGTTTAGAAGCTTGATAAGCCCTGTAAGAAACTTCTTTTAACTAAAAGAGTCTGAATTTAACGCTATAACGGACTTGAGGATTGTGCAAATTTCTTCCACAACGTTATAGTAATGCGCTTATTTTACAAATTACTGGGGCGAGAGGCCCCGGCCCTGGAGAAATGGATGAAATCACTGTTTAAAGTAACTCTGCTTGCGACCACGATGGCCTTTGCCCTGAACGCCCCTCTGTCTTTTGCCGCTGAAGCTGCTAAAGCTGCTGCTCCGGCACCGGCCACTGAAGCTGCTGCCCCGGCACTGGCCGCTAAAACAGACGCGAAAGCAGCGTTTGCTAATGACGATCAAAAGTCTGCTTATGCGCTGGGTGCATCCTTGGGTCGCTATATGGAAAATTCGCTGAAAGAACAAGAAAAGCTAGGTATCAAGCTGGATAAAACTCAGCTGATTGCCGGTGTTCAGGATGCGTTCGCAGATAAGAGCAAGCTGTCCGATCAGGAAATCGAGCAAACCCTGCAAGCCTTCGAAGCCCGCGTGAAGGGCGCTGCTCAGGCGCGTATGGAAAAAGACGCGACTGAAAACGCTGAAAAAGGCAAAAAGTTCCGTGACGACTTTGCTAAGCAGAAAGACGTGAAAGTGTCAAAATCTGGCTTAATGTACAAAGTAGAGAAAGCCGGTACCGGTGAAGCGCCAAAAGATTCCGACACCGTTGTAGTGAACTACAAAGGTACCCTGACCGACGGTACAGAGTTCGATAACTCTTACACCCGTGGCGAGCCACTCTCTTTCCGCCTGGACGGTGTTATCCCTGGCTGGACTGAAGGCCTTAAAAACATCAAGAAGGGCGGGAAAATCGAGTTAGTGATCCCACCTGAGCTGGCTTACGGCAAAACCGGCGTTCCGGGTATTCCGGCAAACTCCACTCTGGTGTTCGAAGTTGAACTGCTGGATATCAAACCAGCACCAAAAGCTGCTGCTCCGGCTGATGCTAAACCAGCAGACGCCAAAGCGAAGTAATCTTCACCAACCGCTGCCCCAGGGCGGCGGTTTTTTTAACGCCCGGCTTTTCAGCGAAACCGTCCCATATCCCATAAATGACATGCCGCCTGCATCTTACGGCGCGCTGAGTATAATAAAACTGGTAATGTGATCCGGCGCTGTATTACTTTTAGTGCTCTTACACATCAATCGACTGATGAGTCTGCCCTGACAACCACAAATAAGACAGGCTCTACCCTGAGGGTGGTATTTTTTCATGTCCAATTCGCTATTAACCAATGAAACCAGCGAGCTTGATTTGCTGGATCAGCGTCCTTTCGAACCAACCGACTTCGAGATCTTAAAATCCTATGAAGCGGTGGTGGATGGTCTGGCTATGCTCATTGGTGCCCATTGCGAAATCGTGCTTCACTCGCTGCAAGATCTCAAATGCTCGGCGATTCGTATCGCTAATGGTGAAAATACCGGGCGCAAGATTGGTTCCCCGATTACCGATTTGGCGCTGCGCATGCTCCACGATATGACCGGTGCCGACAGCAGTGTTTCTAAATGCTACTTCACCCGTGCTAAAAGCGGTGTGTTAATGAAGTCTGTCACTATTGCTATTCGCAATCGTGAACAGCGGGTTATCGGTCTACTGTGCATCAACATGAATCTGGATGTGCCCTTCTCGCAAATCGTTGGCACTTTTACGCCACCAGAAACCCCGGAAGTGGCCGCACCGGTGAACTTTGCTTCTTCCGTGGAAGACTTAGTCACCCAGACCCTGGAATTTACGATTGAAGAAGTGAATGCTGATCGGGCTGTATCAAATAACGCTAAAAACCGCCAGATCGTGCTTAACCTTTACGAGAAAGGTATCTTCGATATCAAAGATGCAATCAATCAGGTGGCTGACCGCCTAAATATTTCCAAACACACCGTCTATCTCTACATCCGCCAATTCAAAAGCGGCGACCTGACCGGGCAGGAAAAGTAATGCGTTTTGCCATTATGGTCACTGGCCCTGCCTACGGTACTCAGCAGGCCAGCAGCGCTTTTCAATTTGCTCAGGCCCTGGTGGCTGAAGGCCATACGCTTGAAAGCGTCTTCTTCTATCGGGAAGGGGTGTACAACGCTAACCAAATCACGGCACCTGCCAATGATGAATTCGATTTAGTGCGCGGATGGCAATCCCTTAACACGGATCACAATGTGGCACTGAACATCTGTGTGGCCTCTGGCCTACGGCGCGGAATTGCCGATTGGCAAGAAGCCGAAAAGTTGGGGCTGGGTGCCGGGAATTTACAACCCGGCTTCACCCTCACCGGATTAGGTGCGCTGGCAGAAGCGGCACTCACCTGTGAAAGGATGATTCAGTTCTGATGAAACGGGTTGCATTTGTTTTCACCTCCGCCCCCCACGGCACCAGTGCCGGGCGCGAAGGGCTGGATGCTTTACTGGCCACCTCGGCAATAAGTGAGAACCCAGGGGTATTTTTCCTCGGTGACGGGGTTTTCCAGATTCTGGCGGATCAAAAACCTACGCAGATCTTGGCCCGGGACTATATCGCGACTTTTAAAGTGCTGCCGTTGTATGACATCGAAGATTGCACACTGTGTGCGGCATCGCTTCGGGAGCGTGGGCTGGAATCGCGGGATTTTGTAATTGATGCTGCGCGCCTGGAGCCGGAGGCGTGGCGTGAGAAGCTGGCTGAATTCGATGTGGTTTTAACCTTTTGAGGCATTCCATGCTGCATACATTGCATCAATCCCCTTATCAATATGATCTGACCTTATTACTACGGGCGTTGACCCCTGAGGACGGCTTGCTGTTATTGCAGGATGGTGTGATCGCCGCCCTCGAAGGCTGCGCCGCCCTTGAAAAACTGTGCGCCGCCCCGATTAATCTATATGCGCTGAAAGAAGACATTGAAGCTCGTGGGCTTTCTGCTCAAATTTCGACCAGAATACATCAGGTAGACTATACTGATTTCGTCAGATTAACCGTCGCACACCCTAAGATGATGGCCTGGTAGAAGCGGGAACGCTGTATATTTCTTGACACCCTTTCAGCTCGGCCCTAAAATTTCGCGTCCTCATATTGTATGAGGCCGATTTATTACGTGTTTACGAAGCAAAAACCAGGAGCTATTTAATGGCAACAGTTAACCAGCTGGTTCGCAAACCACGTGCTCGCAAAGTTGCAAAAAGCAACGTGCCTGCACTGGAAGCCTGCCCGCAGAAACGTGGCGTATGTACTCGTGTATATACCACCACTCCTAAAAAACCAAACTCCGCACTGCGTAAAGTATGCCGTGTGCGTTTGACTAACGGTTTCGAAGTGACTTCCTACATCGGTGGTGAAGGTCACAACCTGCAGGAACACTCCGTGA
>CBIFWW010000008.1:0-48449 GCA_966186435.1 uncultured Enterobacteriaceae bacterium | reverse complement strand
AACCTCTATATAAAAGTTGGGGTTATGCCTCCACGTATCCCATATTACCGACCCCGAAGGGCACCCCGGAACATGTGCCGATACGTGTGTGTTATTACACATAGTGAGATTGTCGATTCTAATCCGTCATTGTGTATGGAAAACGGAACAGAAGTTCGGCGCGCTTTATACCATAAATCGGCCGCAGACACCAATAGTTGTTGCGATTGATGCCGTGAGGCAATTCCCGATTTGGCACACCCTCGGCGCCCTGATAACATTGCTATTACTTACACAATTATTGTCGAAAATCCCGACATCCGTGGACTGAATAATGGCTATCTCAATCAAGACCCCTGAAGAAATTGAAAAAATGCGCGTCGCTGGCCGCCTGGCTGCTGAAGTGCTGGAAATGATCGAACCCCATGTAAAAGCAGGGGTTTCCACCGGTGAACTGGATCGTATTTGCGACGAATACATCGTTAAAAACCAACATGCGATCTCGGCTTGCCTGGGTTATCACGGCTTCCCGAAATCCGTATGTATCTCTATCAACGAAGTGGTTTGCCACGGCATCCCGAGCGAAGACAAACACCTAAAAGATGGCGATATCGTTAACATCGACGTGACCGTCATTAAAGACGAGTACCACGGTGACACGTCTAAAATGTTTATCGTTGGCAAGCCTACTATCCTGGGCGAGCGCCTGTGCCATGTTACTCAGGAAAGCCTGTATCTGGCCCTGAAAATGGTGAAACCGGGCATCCGTCTGCGCGACCTGGGTGCAGCCATACAGAAATACGTGGAAGCAGAAGGTTTCTCCGTGGTGCGTGAATACTGTGGCCACGGCATTGGCCGCGGTTTCCATGAAGAGCCTCAGGTACTGCACTATAACGCTGATGATGGCGGTGTGGTGCTGCAAGCGGGCATGACCTTCACCGTTGAGCCAATGGTTAACGCCGGTGATTACCGTATCCGTACCATGAAAGATGGCTGGACGGTAAAAACCAAAGACCGCAGCTTGTCTGCCCAGTACGAGCATACTATTGTGGTGACAGATAACGGCTGCGAGATCCTGACGCTACGCAAGGATGACACCATACCGGCAGTCATTTCGCATAACGATTAATTAAGAGCCGGCGCATGCCGGCTTTTTTATAGGCCCCGTCAATGAGCACCTCCTTCCCTGAACAGCGCGTCACCCAAACCCTGCCGCCCATTCCGGGGCAGCCTGAATGCCCTATTTTCTGGCCAGAAGCGGAGCTGACGTGCCCCGGTATCCGGCAACGTATCGACGTTTTCCAGCGCTGGCTCGGTGCCGCCTTTGACGAAGGGCTTTCCGCCGAACGGTTGATTGCCGCCCGCACCGAATTTATCGACCAGTTGCTCCAGCGGCTGTGGGCGCACTATGGTTTTAGCCAACTGCCCGATTGCGCCCTGGTTGCCGTCGGCGGCTATGGCCGTGGCGAGCTGCATCCACTTTCTGATATCGATCTGTTGGTATTAAGCCGCCGCCGTCTGGATGATGAACAAGCCCAAAATGTGGGCGAGCTGCTTACCCTTCTGTGGGACGTCAAGCTGGAGGTGGGCCACAGCGTGCGCACTCTGGAAGAGTGCCTGCTGGAGGGATTATCCGATCTCACCGTCGCCACTAACTTGATCGAGTCCCGCTTGCTAATGGGGGACGTGGCGCTGTTCCTGGAGCTGCAAAAGCACATCTTCAGCGAAGGTTTTTGGCCGTCGGAGAAGTTCTTTGCTGCCAAGATTGATGAACAAACCCAACGCCACCAGCGCTACCACGGTACCAGTTACAACCTGGAGCCAGATATCAAAAGCAGCCCCGGCGGTCTACGGGATATTCATACCTTGCAATGGGTAGCCCGCCGCCATTTTGGGGCCACTTCGATTGATGAAATGGTTAACTTTGGCTTCCTGACCCAGGCAGAACGTAACGAACTGAACGAGTGCCAGCACCTGCTGTGGCGCATCCGCTTTGCTCTGCACTTGGAAGTAAACCGCTACGACAATCGCCTGTTGTTCGACCGCCAGCTTAGCGTGGCCCAACGCCTGCATTACCAAGGGGAAGCCAACGAGCCGGTCGAGCACATGATGAAGGATTTCTACCGGGTCACCCGGCGGGTGTATGAACTAAATCAGATGCTATTGCAAATCTTCGATGAAGCCATTCTGGCGTTAGATACCAGCGAAAAACCCCGCACACTGGATGACGAGTTCCAGCTGCGCGGTAGTCTGATCGATCTTCGGGATGACTCACTGTTCATGCGTGAGCCTCAGGCGATCCTGCGGATGTTTGACATGATGGTGCGGAACCGCGACATCACCGGGATTTACTCCACCACCCTGCGCCACCTGCGCCACGCCCGCCGTCATCTGACCCAACCCTTATGTTATATCCCTGAGGCCCGTAGCCTGTTTCTCAGCATGTTGCGCCACCCGGGGGTGGTGAGCCGCGGCCTGCTGCCAATGCACCGCCACAGCGTGCTTTGGGCTTATATGCCCCAATGGTCCCATATTGTTGGCCTGATGCAGTTCGATCTGTTCCATGCCTATACCGTGGATGAGCATACTATCCGGGTATTGCTCAAGCTGGAAAGCTTCGCCCATGAGGAAACTCGCCCTCGTCACCCGTTG
Organism: uncultured Enterobacteriaceae bacterium; assembly: GCA_966186435.1. GTDB lineage: Bacteria > Pseudomonadota > Gammaproteobacteria > Enterobacterales > Enterobacteriaceae > CBIFWW01. The sequence goes on along the minus strand of CBIFWW010000008.1, from coordinate 45,818 downwards.
TGCGTGGAGCTATGGCCTCGTCTGGCTCATCCGGAGCTGCTGCTGATTGCTGCCCTGTTCCATGACATTGCGAAAGGGCGCGGAGGGGATCACTCGGTATTGGGGGCACAGGACATCCTGAAGTTTGCCGAGCTGCACGGATTTAACTCCCGGGAGACCCAGCTGATAGCCTGGCTGGTGCGCCAGCACTTGTTGATGTCTGTTACCGCCCAACGCCGGGACATTCAGGACCCGGAGGTCATCAAGCAGTTCGCCGCTGAAGTCCAGACCGAAACCCGCTTGCGCTACCTGCTGTGTCTGACAGTAGCCGATATCTGCGCCACTAATGAAACCCTGTGGAATAGCTGGAAACAGAGCCTGCTGCGCGAGCTGTACTTTGCTACCGAGAAACAGCTGCGCCGTGGGGTGCAAAGCACGCCAGATATGCGCGAGCGGGTGCGCCATCATCAGGTGCAGGCCCTGGCGCTGCTGCGGATGGATAATATCAATGAGGAAACGCTGCACCAGATTTGGGCGCGCTGCCGGGCTAACTATTTTGTCCGCCACTCCCCGATTCAACTGGCATGGCATGCCCGGCATTTACTCAAGCACGATCTTACCCAACCGATGATCCTGCTTAGCCCGCAGGCCACCCGTGGGGGCACCGAGATCTTTATTTGGAGCCCGGATCGCCCTTATCTGTTTGCCGCCGTCTGCGCTGAACTGGATCGCCGCAATCTCAGCGTCCACGACGCCCAAATCTTCACGACCCGGGACGGCATGGCGATGGATACCTTTATTGTGCTGGAGCCAGACGGTACCCCCCTCTCCTCCGATCGTCACGACGTTATCCGCCACGGTCTGGAGCAGGCTATCAGCAAAAGCACCTGGCAACCGCCTCAGCCCCGCCGCCAGGCCGCCAAATTGCGCCACTTTACGGTGGAGACTGAAGTTAACTTTTTACCTACTCACACCGATCGCCGTTCCTATCTCGAGCTGATTGCCCTCGACCAACCTGGCCTGTTGGCCCGGGTGGGGCAAGTTTTTGCCGATTTGGGGCTTTCACTGCACGGCGCACGGATCACCACTATCGGTGAGCGGGTAGAGGACTTATTTATTATTGCTACTAATGACCGGCGGGGGCTTGATAAGAAACTCTGCGAGGAAGTACAGCAGCGGTTGACACAGGCCCTTAATCCAAACGATAAAGTAGCCTGAGTGTTAATAATGAATAAACAGGAACAGTTTACGATGCAGCAGTTACAAAACGTTATTGAATCCGCTTTCGAGCGCCGTGCCGACATTACCCCCGCCAATGCAGATACCGTCACCCGTGAAGCGGTTAATCAGGTTATTGCCCTACTCGACAGCGGTGCGCTGCGCGTTGCTGAAAAGATCGATGGCCAGTGGGTCACCCACCAGTGGCTGAAAAAGGCCGTTCTGCTTTCTTTCCGCATCAACGACAACAAAGTAATGGAAGGAGCTGAAAGCCGCTATTTCGACAAAGTCCCGATGAAATTCGCTGACTACGACGAAGTACGCTTCCAGAAAGAAGGTTTCCGCGTCGTGCCACCTGCCGCAGTACGCCAGGGTGCATTCATTGCTCGCAACACCGTGCTGATGCCGTCTTATGTCAACATCGGTGCCTATGTTGATGAAGGCACCATGGTTGATACCTGGGCCACTGTAGGCTCCTGTGCGCAGATCGGTAAAAATGTGCATTTGTCCGGCGGCGTGGGCATCGGCGGTGTGCTGGAGCCATTACAGGCTAACCCAACCATCATCGAAGATAACTGCTTTATCGGCGCACGCTCTGAAGTTGTTGAAGGCGTGATCGTTGAAGAAGGCTCGGTGATCTCCATGGGGGTTTACTTGGGCCAGAGCACCAAGATCTACGATCGCGAAACCGGTGAAGTGCATTATGGCCGCGTTCCTGCGGGTTCCGTGGTGGTTTCCGGTAATCTGCCTTCCAAAGACGGCAAATACAGCCTGTACTGCGCCGTCATCGTGAAGAAAGTGGATGCAAAAACCCGCGGTAAAGTGGGCATCAACGAGTTACTACGCAACATCGACTAATCGTTGTGAGCGAGAGGCGGGGATATCCCGCCTTTTTTGTATCTGTCAGTTGGCGAAAAGCCGGTTTTTCGTTAATTATCTATTGGTTATTGAGTCACTAAGGGTACCGCTATGTACGATAATTTAAAAAGTCTCGGCATTACTAATCCTGATGAAATCGATCGCTATAGCCTTCGGCAAGAAGCCAATAACGATATCCTGAAAATCTACTTTCAAAAGGATAAAGGGGAATTTTTCGCCAAAAGCGTGAAGTTCAAGTATCCGCGCCAACGTAAAACTGTGGTCGCCAGCGGGGCGGGACAAGGGTACAAAGAAGTGCAGGAGATCAGCCCAAACTTGCGTTACGTGATCGATGAGCTGGATCAGCTGTGCAAACGCGATCGTACAGAAGTCGATCTTAAGCGCAAAATCCTCGACGATCTTCATCATCTGGAAAGCGTAGTCGCCAATAAGATTGCTGAGATTGAATCCGATCTTGAAAAACTGACCCGTAAATAATCCGCGCTCCCCATGAAAAAGGGCCGCAATCGCGGCCCTTTAGTTATAGCGATGGATTACTGCAACAGCAGGTAAAGGGAGCTATCGCCACGCTGAACATTTAGTGCCAGCACGGATGGCTTGCTGTCGAGGATTTTACGCAGCTCGGCAATGTTCTCTACCGGCTGCTGATTGGCCCCCACAATAATATCCCCTTTCTTCAGGCCAATACGGGCAGCCTGAGAGCCAGCCTTGATACTGTTAACCATCACCCCTTTGTCTTTCCCGGCGCGGTTGCTTATTTCAGCCCCTTCAATGCCGTTAAACACAGTGGCTGAATCTACCTGGGTCTGGGCGCTTTGCTGAAGCTCCAGGGTGACGGATACCGGCTTGCTGTCACGCAACAGACCCAGCTCCACTTTGCTCCCCACTGGTAATGAACCCACCTGGGCACGCAGGGCGGAGAAGCTGGAGATCGGCTTATTGTTCATAGAGACAATCACGTCACCCGGCTTAATCCCGGCTTTAGCGGCCGCAGAGTTTGCCATCACCTGAGTGATAAAGGCCCCGCGCTGAGCGTCCACTTTCATGGATTTCGCCAGATCAGAGTTAAGCTCCGTCCCCATAATCCCCAACTCACCACGGCGTACTTGGCCATACTGAACCATCTGGCTGGTCAGGCTTTTCACCATGTTACTTGGGATAGCAAAGCCAATCCCGATATTACCGCCATCCGGTGCCAGGATCGCGGTATTGATACCAATCAGCTGGCCATTAAGATTCACCAGCGCCCCGCCGGAGTTACCCCGGTTGATGGCGGCATCGGTCTGAATATAGTTTTGGAGGTTATTCTGGTCTTGCAGGCTACGGCCCAGTGCAGAAACGATCCCCGAAGTCACGGTTTCGCCGAGGCCAAACGGGTTACCGATAGCCACGGTGTAATCGCCCACCCGCAGGTTATCGGAATCCGCAATCTGGATAGCCGTCAGGTTTTTAGGCTCTTGAATTTGTACCAGCGCGATATCGGAGCGGGCATCTTTACCCACCACTTTGGCATCAAATTTACGCCCATCGCTCAGCTGTACCTTGATGCTGGTGGCGTTATCTACCACGTGGTTATTGGTCACCACGTAGCCCTTGGTGGCATCAATAATCACGCCAGAGCCGAGGGCCATAAATTTCTGCTGCTGACCGCCACCGCCCTGGCCACCCTGGCAAAGTGGAGAGCCTTGGAATGGAGAGCCATCCTGGCAGAACGGAGAGTCACCACCAAAGAATTGCTGCATATTCGGCGGCAGCCGCTGGGCATTATTAACAGTGGTGCTCCCTTCCACGTTAATGCTCACCACCGATGGCATGACCTTTTCCAGCATCGGTGCCAGGCTTGGCATCGCTTGTACTGTAGTAGCTGTAGTTGCTGGTGTGGCAGAAGAGGCAGTTTCTGCTGCCATTGCTGACATCGGACCAAGAGCCAAACTTAAACTCAGCGCCAGTGCGCTCATCGCTAGTGTGGTTTTTTTCATTGTTTCGTTCTCTATTTCAGGTGTCACTCAAAATGCTGTGCAGGAGACTATCAGAGTCAAGTTATAGCCTTAAGTTCACTTCTTCAAGACAGCCAAACGGTAAAAAATTATTGTCTATCTTTACAAAAATCAACCTATTTATGTCACGGCCATCAGTTTGCGATACTCATCCCACGCATACAAATCCGTCATCCCGGAAATATAATCTTGAATCAACCGGCAGCGGTAATAGAACTCCCAAGCGGAAAATTCGCTACTATCCTGTTCAATTTTATTGGTGGCCTCAATATATGCCATCACAAAGCGGGTAGATAATTTGTGGAATAATCGGGTAGAGATAGGATGCTCTTTCAAACTGCCGTTCTGAACTAACTGCTGGAAATCATCCAGCCGCATTTTCAACAGCGGGCTATAGATATCCAACAGACCGCTGATCACACGGTACCCCTGCAACTCTAGTTGCTCTACATCGGGATGATTAAATACTTGATTTGCCGCCACATGTTTATATAACCCCAGTAAGCGACTGTAGGGGCTATCGTCCTCAAGCAGCGCCTGATTAAAGCACCCATCAAACACCGCCTCTATATTTTCAATAAATCGCTGCGCGGCATAAGGCACCAACTGGCTTAGGGTATTTACCCGTAAATACATAAAGAATTGATCATCGGCGCTGCGATGCATTTGGTTGGTTAGGGACTTGTCCCGGGCATCTTTAATCACTTTACTGAATAAGTCACCCGAGCTATGGCTACCCCAGGCTTGCTCAAGATGCAGGTATAATTGGTCTGTAGAGAATATTTTCTTTTCTACTGCGTCTTCGAGATCGGCCACACAATAAGAAATATCGTCGGCGGCTTCCATTATCCAGGTGAGTGGAAAACGGCAGTATTCCCCCAGTTGAAGTTCTTTACGCAAGCGTACAATATAATCAGATTCTGAAAGGTAGAACCCCGGTTTTTTCATTAAATAGCTGAAGGCTTCCGGCGGCGAACCGTCGAACCAGGCAGGCCGGGTATATTTAAGAATACAACCCACCTGTGCCCAAGTCAGGTTCATTCTGAGCAAGGCATGAACCAGGCGCACCCCCTGCGCATTACCCTCGAATTCACAAAGATCGCGGCGGATTTTACGCCGTAGATCATTCAGGCCCTGCTCCCCTTCCCTCAAACAAAGGTCGTTGACCTGGCAGCGGTCGCTGCTGCGGGGCTGGCCACCGGCATCCTCCGGGAACAACCGTTGGCGAAACCAGTCGTTAATCGCCGATTCGCCAAAATGCCCAAAGGGAGGGTTGCCGATGTCGTGCATCATGCAGGCCATTTCGACAATACTTTCAAATGGCCCGGTTAGCTCATCCAGCCCATAGCGCCCCAGTAATTTCTGTTGCTTCAGGCGCGTCAGAACCTCTTTAGCGATATAGCGGCCCACCTGCTGAACTTCCATAGAGTGAGTGAGCCGGGTGCGTACCGCTGCATTGCGCTCCAGGGGGAATACTTGGGTTTTCTGCTGCAAACGGCGGATAGCCGGGGAATTAATGACCCGGCCGCGGTCACTTTCAAAGATGCGGATGATGTCGAGTTCACTCTTCTCACCAGTGGGTGAGCGAAAGCGGCGCTTCCAGTTAATTTTCTTACGGAAATCAATTTCGCTCATAGCCTCTCCTGTCGGCTGACTCAACGCATTAATGCCTTACGCATGCCATGATAGACTATGCCCTGAAAATTAAATTTTGTCCCACCGAACATGAGCGAGTGAAACCATGAAAGTAGGCATCATTGGTGCTATGGAAGAAGAAGTTACGCTGCTGCGTGACAAGATTGAAAACCGCCAGACCCTCTCTATCGCCGGGAGCGAAATTTACACCGGCACCCTGAATGGCGTGGAGATTGCCCTGCTTAAATCCGGTATCGGTAAAGTGGCCGCGGCCATGGGCGCCACCCTGCTACTGGAACGCTGCAAGCCAGACGTGATCATCAACACCGGTTCCGCCGGTGGCCTGGAATCCACCCTGAAAGTGGGCGACATCGTGGTGTCTGATGAAGTGCGCTATCACGATGCTGATGTGACCGCTTTTGGCTATGAATTTGGTCAGTTGCCTGGTTGCCCGGCTGGCTTTGCTGCCGACGATAAACTGATTGCCGCAGCTGAAAGCTGCATCAAACAGCTGAACCTCCATGCGGTACGCGGCTTAGTCATTAGCGGTGATGCGTTTATTAACGGCTCAGTTGCGCTGGCAAAAATCCGCCATAACTTCCCGAAAGCGGTTGCGGTTGAAATGGAAGCCACCGCGATTGCCCACGTGTGCCATAACTTTAAGACACCTTTTGTGGTGGTACGCGCCATTTCTGATGTGGCCGATCAGCAATCCCATTTGAGCTTTGATGAATTCCTGGCAGTGGCCGCTAAACAGTCCACCCTGATGGTTGAAACATTGGTTTCCCAACTGGCCCGCGCCTAAGACCAGCTTGCGTGGCACAAAGCGTGCCGCGCCGCTTTTTACTCAGAGGATAACGATGCTGGTCTATTGGCTGGATATCATAGGAACGGCTGCGTTCGCCATTTCAGGCGTTCTGCTGGCAGGCAAACTAAGGATGGACCCCTTTGGGGTGTTGGTACTTGGGGTGGTGACTGCCGTGGGCGGCGGGACAATTCGCGACATGGCCCTGGCAAATGGCCCGGTATTTTGGGTGAAAGATCCCACTGACCTGGTGGTGGCGATGGCCACCTGTATGTTAACCATCGTGCTGGTTCGCCAGCCCAGACGGTTACCCAAATGGGTATTACCGGTGCTGGATGCCGTCGGTTTAGCGGTGTTTGTATTTATTGGGATTAGCAAGGCAGTGGCGGCAGGTACCGGCCCAATGGTGGCAATCTGTATGGGTGTGCTTACCGGCGTTGGCGGCGGGATCATTCGTGATGTACTGGCCCGCGAGGTGCCGATGATCCTGCGGACGGAGATTTATGCCACCGCCTGTATCTTGGGCGGGATCGTCCATGTGACAGCCTGGTACACCTTCGAGCTACCCTTTGAAAAGGCGGGTATGTTGGGCATGGCGGTAACGCTAGGGATACGCTTGGCGGCAATCCGCTGGCATTTAAAACTGCCGACCTTTGCCCTTGAAGAGCGAACATAAAAAAGCCGCTCGATAAACGGCTCTTTTTTAAGGCATTGATCAAACGCTGAAGGAAGAGCCGCAGCCGCAGGTGCTGGTAGCATTCGGGTTGTTCACTATAAAACGGGAACCTTCCAGCCCTTCGGTGTAATCCACCGCGCCGCCCACCAGATATTGCAGGCTCATTGGGTCAACCACTAGCGCCACACCTTGTTTCTCAATGGTCATGTCGCCGTCGTTGATTTTGTCATCAAAAGTGAAGCCATACTGGAAGCCGCTGCAACCACCGCCGGTGATATACACACGCAGCTTCAGGTTTGGGTTTTCTTCGTCAGCAATCAGGCTCTTCACTTTATTGGCCGCTGCATCGGTAAACTGCAAAGGCAGGGCTACGTCATCACTCATTTTATGCTCCCAACATCATTCAGCACCGGGCAAAGACTGTACCGGTATAATGGGCCATTATCTAATACCCGAGTATATCGTTCAAGTATTGCGCTCAACAGTAACCGGAACCGCTGCGTTATCTGCCTCTGCTTTTGCCAGCGTCCGCGCCAGGATAGCCGAGTACAGCGGTTTACCGCCAACAAACTGGGCTAATAGTGTCGCCCCCAGGCAGGTAATTATCATTGGCAAAATGAGCTGATAATTATCGGTCATCTCCAGCACCAGCACGATCCCGGTTAACGGGGCGCGCACTGAGGCGGCGAACAGCGCCCCCATTCCGGCAATAGCAAAGGTGCCCGGCTGCAAACCGTATTGCGGGAACCATTGAACGCAAAGGGTACCAAAAGCAGTGCCCAGAACCGTGCCCAAAGCCAGCATGGGAGCAAAAATCCCGCCGGGTGCGCCGGAGGAGAAACACAGCAAGGTGGAGATCATGCGCGCAAAGAAGATAAAGATCAGCACCCCAAAGGTGTAATTCCCCGCTGCGGCAATCGGGATCAGCGCAAAGCCACCGCCGACTGTCTCCTGCATGATCAGCCCCATCAGGCCACACATGCCCCCCAGCAACCCACCAATCAGCACCCACTTTTTGGTGTTGCCGCCGTGGATACGCTGGAACATATCCTGAGTGCGGAAAATCAGCCGGTTAAACATCGGCCCGACAATCCCAAAGACCATGCCGAGGATCAGACACAGCCACAGGGTATTCACCGGGGCATTCGCCAGCTTGCCCACTTCAATAACCGCGCTTTCGCCGTTAAAGATGCGGAATACCACGCTGGACATGATTACCCCGGTAAAGACCGCTTTAATCGAAATCAAGTTGTAGCGGAACTGGGGGCGCATCTCTTCGAGGATAAATAGGATCCCCGCCAGCGGGGCATTAAACGCGGCGGAAAGGCCCGCAGCGGCACCGGTTGCCAGCAAGGTGTGGCGAGCCTCTGCGCTGCGCATACGGAAGATATCCAGCACCATTCGGCCCAGGTTGCCACCGATCTGCACCGTCGGGCCTTCACGGCCAAGTACCATCCCGGCCCCCAGGGTGCCCATCCCGCCGATAAATTTGACCGGTAATACCCGCCACCAGCATACCGGGCGCAGCTCTTCTAAGGCCCCTTCTATCTCAGGGATCCCAGAGCCACCGGCTTCTTGGGCGAAGCGGCGCACCAGAAAATAACCCACCATTGCCAGTAGGCCAGAAGCCACAAAGGCCAACGGCCACACTAAAAACCAGTGATTCGCCACCCCCGCCAACATGGAAAGCCGTAGGTGAATAACCCCATTCACCGCTTTCTCGAAGGCGACCCCAACCAGACCGGTGATGGTCCCCACCAGTGCGGCCATCACTAAGATAGTCAGAGGGGTTTTATCCCGGCGGATCAGGCGGCGTACCGCATCACCACGGCGCAAACGCACAAGCTGTTGTGACTCAAAAGTAGCAGGAGTGTCGGAGGACATCGGTATAATCACTAATTGGTATTACAAATGAAGAAGGGCATTCTACCTGCCGATTGCCGTGGCGTCGCCTGTAAATTCCCGGTAAACGACCGCGTTTCATGTTGGCAAAACTTTCATAACCTTCAATCGATACCTTAGAATAGTCAGCTAATCACTATTCCTCGAATCAGGAGCCGATTCATGAACAAGTCAGAAAACCTGTACGCCGCCGCGCGTGAACTTATCCCCGGCGGCGTGAACTCTCCGGTTCGCGCTTTTTCCGGCGTCGGCGGCGTGCCGCTGTTTATCGAACGTGCCGATGGGGCTTATCTGTATGATGCCGATGGCAAAGCCTATGTTGATTACGTAGGCTCCTGGGGGCCGATGGTACTGGGCCATAACAACCCGACTATCCGTGAAGCGGTGATCGAAGCCGCCGAACGCGGCCTGAGCTTCGGTGCGCCAACGGAGATGGAAGTGAAAATGGCCCAGCTGGTTACCGAGCTGGTTCCCACTATGGATATGGTGCGGATGGTTAACTCCGGCACCGAAGCCACCATGAGCGCCATTCGGCTGGCACGCGGTTTCACCCATCGGGACAAAATCATTAAGTTCGAAGGCTGTTACCACGGCCACGCCGATTGCCTGCTGGTAAAAGCAGGTTCGGGTGCACTGACTCTCGGTCAGCCAAACTCCCCGGGCGTTCCGGCTGATTTCGCCAAACACACCCTGACCTGCACCTATAACGATCTGGGCTCCGTTCGTTCTGCCTTCGAGCAGTTCCCGCAAGACATCGCCTGTATCATCGTTGAACCGGTGGCCGGTAACATGAACTGCGTACCACCTCAGCCGGGCTTCCTGCCGGGGTTACGCGCCCTGTGCGATGAATTTGGTGCATTGCTGATTATTGATGAAGTAATGACGGGCTTCCGTGTGGCACTGGCCGGTGCTCAGGATTATTACGGCGTGGTGCCTGATCTGACTTGCCTCGGCAAAATCATTGGCGGCGGGATGCCTGTCGGGGCCTTTGGTGGCCGCCGTGACATCATGGACGCCCTGGCGCCAACCGGCCCGGTTTACCAGGCAGGTACACTCTCCGGTAACCCGATTGCCATGGCCGCCGGTTATGCCTGCCTGACTCAGGTAGCCCAGCCCGGTGTTCATGAAACCCTGACAGCGCGGACAGAGCAACTGGCGAATGGCCTGATGGAAGCGGCCAAAGAAACTAACATTCCGTTAGTGGTTAACCACGTGGGTGGCATGTTCGGGATCTTCTTTACTGATGCCGATACCGTCACCTGCTACACAGACGTGGTGGCCTGTGATGTGGAACGCTTCAAGCGCTTCTTCCACCTGATGCTGGAAGAAGGTGTCTACCTGGCACCTTCCGCCTTCGAAGCCGGGTTTATGTCTATCGCCCACAGCGAGGAAGACATCAACCGCACCATTGATGCCGCACGCCGCGCCTTCGCCAAACTCTAATACCCCAGCCATAAAGAAGGGCGCCCTCCAGGGCGCCCTTCTTGGTTATCGTGATTGCCGCCGCATCAGCACAATAAAGTACGGTGCGCCGATAAATGTCGCCAATAGCCCCGCCGGGATCTGGAACGGGAAGATCACCATTCGCCCACACCAGTCGGCAAAGACCATCAGTACCCCGCCGATCAAGGTGGCGATCACCAGCTGCGGCAGCGCCCGGCGGAACCCGAGCATCCGCGTAATATGCGGCGCCATCAGGCCGACAAAACTTAACGGGCCGACGGTAAGGGTTGCCAGGGCGGTGAGTACCGCCGCCAGGGAGAGCAGCATAATGCGCGACACTGTTAGCGGCATACCGACCGAGCGAGCCGTAGCCCCACCCAATGGCAAGATTGCCATCCAGCGTACAAACAGTGGCGCTATCGCCAGCATTACCGCCATACCTATCAGGGTACGCAGCGCCTGCGGCCCGGTAACGCTATAGGTAGAACCAGAGATCCAGGTCAGCAGTGACCCCATTCGCGGATCGCCGCTGGCCAACAGCAGCATCAGCAGCATGGTGAAAGCGGTACTTAGCGCCATCCCGGCTAACAGCATCCGGTGTGGTGAGAAGCCGCCACGCCCGGCAGCCAGCATAATCACCAGCAGCGTGACCCCGGCACCCAGACTGCCCGCCGGTAGCAGCCAGCCAAAGGCATCGCCCGGCACCATGAACAACATCATGACCACGCCAAAAGCCGCCCCGGAGCTAATCCCTAAAACCTCCGGGCTGGCCATTGGGTTACCCGTCAGCTTCTGAATAATACAGCCCGCCGCTGCCAGCATCATCCCGGCACTCAGTGCTGCCACCACACGAGGCCAGCGCCACGGCGCCATCTGCTCCCAGGCGGTGCCGCTCAGCCAGCGCCAGCCTTCGGCATCCCGGCCAAAGGAAAGCGCCACGATCACCGCCAGCGCCAACACACCTAAGGTAATCATGCTCCACAGCACCACGTTCTGGCGCTCCGCCGGAATATTATCCCCCTGGTTCATCCCCGGCGCACCCAGGGTACGCAGGCGAGGTAATAGCCACAGCAGCAGCGGCGCACCGATAATTGCGGTCATGGTGCCGGTGGACACTTCGCGCCAAATGCCCGCCAGCCAGATAACAAACTGGTCCGCCACCCATAGGATCAGCGCCCCAATTAGCGCTGCCAGCAGCACACGCGGCAGTAGCCGTCTGGCCCCAAGCATCCGCGCCAGTAATGGGGAAAACAGACCGATAAAGCCGACAATCCCCACCGCATTCACCAATACTGCGCTGATAAAAATAGCCAGCGCCAGCGCCGCCAGGCGCACCGCCGACAAGGCCAGCCCCAGGTTACGGGCTACGCCATCATCCAGCCCCATCAGGGTTAACGGGCGTAGCATCAGGAAGGTCAACAGCACCCCGCCCAGCAGACGGGGCCAGACATTTTCGACCAGGCTCCAGTCCGTCTGATTCAGGCTGCCGGTGCTCCACAGAAAGACGTTTTGTAACTGGTCTTTATGGAAGATCGCCAGTAGCTGATTGACCGCCCCGCAGTACAGGCTTAGCACCAGGCCCGCCAGGATTAATGTGACCGGAGACAGGCGCTTCCCCCAGGAAACCCCAAATACCAGCAGCCCCACTAACCCGGCCCCGGCCAGGGCGGCAAACTGTTGGGTAGCAAAGCCCCCCGGTAAACTCCACAGGGTAGCGACGGTGATCCCCAGCTGTGCGCCGCTGGCGACACCCAGGGTGGTTGGCTCCGCCAGAGGGTTGCGCAGCACCTGCTGGAACAAAGTCCCTGCCAGGCCTAACCCCGCCCCCACCAGCAGTGAGATCGCCAGGCGCGGTAACGCGCTGTACCAGAACAGCATCTGGTTGATGGCATTGGGATCCGGCTGGCCCCAGGCCTGGCCCCATGCCTTCATCGGCAACAGCTCATTCAGGTTATGAGCAGACAACCACAGTGCGATGATAAACAGCGTAGTCAGCAGCGCCATCGGCAGCATTAAGGAACGGGTTTTCATACTTTGCCCCCCAGCGCCTGATTCAGGATAGTACAGAAGTGCATCGCCGAGAGCGTGGCCCCGTAAAACCATACCGGTGGCACCCGCTTGAAGCGCTGCGCCCGCACAAAAGGCATGGCCTGCCACAGCGGGGTGGCTATAACCTGCGCCATCATGGCATCGTTGTTATGGTCGAAACACAACACATCGGCATCCTTAATCGCCGCCAGCTGTTCAATCCCCATAACCTGGGTCCCCCAGAAATTCACCTCTCCCTGCCAGGCGTTCGTTACGCCAATCTGATCCATCACCTGTTGGAACAAACTGTTTTTACCCACCACCAACGCATGGCGCGGATCGAGTATCGACATCAGCAGCACTGGGCGGGTGCCACGACTGGCAAAGCGGGTTTTCATGGTAGCGATAAAGCGATCGAACTGGGCCAGATGTTGCCGAGCGGCCTGCTCCCGGCCCAGCCGGGAGCCAAGCTCCACCAATGATTGGCGGGCCATCATCAGTGGATGTCTGCCATCGCTAAAACTTACCCCCAGGGTGGGCGCAATCCGGGCCAGATTTTCTGGCGCCGGGCCGTAACCGGTGGAGTAGATAATCAGGGAGGGGTCGAGGGAGGTCATTAATTCGAGATTGGGTTCAGTACGCAGTCCCACATCAATGGTCGCCGCCGGTAGCGCAGGTTCACCCACCCACATCCGGTAGTTATCCAGATCGGCCACGCCCATCGGCGCGACGCCCAGCGCCATTAGCAGTTCAACCGGCAGCCATTCCAGCGCGATCACCCGTTGATTATTGACCGGTGAAGCCAGCGCCCTTCTGCTCTGCCACAGCAGGGGGGAAAGCGCCATCAGGGTTAACAGGCGGCGGCGGTTGAGAGAGATGAAATCAGCCATTAATAGACAAAACTTACCGGTGCAGCGCCCGCCGGATGGGGCATGATGCCCATTGGAATACCGTAAATACGCTCTAAGGTTCCGCTCTGCATTATCTCGGCCGGGCTACCCTGAGCAATCATTTCACCGCCGCGCAGTGCCACCAGATGGTCGCAGTAGCGGGCCGCCATATTAATATCGTGAAGCACCGAAATCACCGTCAGCCCGCGCTCCTGGCTGAGCCGATGGATTAATGCCAGCACTTCCACCTGATGGGCGATATCCAGCGCCGAAGTGGGTTCATCCAGCAGAATGCAGCGGCTGTGCTGGGCCACCATCATGGCGATCCAGGCCCGCTGGCGCTCCCCGCCAGACAAGCTGTCCACCAGCCGATGGGCATAAGGCTTCAGCCCCACCAGGGTTATCGCCTCATCCACCAACTCCCGGTCAGCCACGCCAAAGCGGCCCAGTGCGCCGTGCCAGGGGTAGCGGCCAATCGCCACCAGCTCACGTACCGTCATGCCTTCTGCGGCGGGTAATTGCTGCGGCAGGTAAGCCACCTGGCGGGCAAATGCCTTGCTGCCCCAGCTATCCAATGGCTGGCTGTTGAGCAAAATGTCCCCTTCAGAGGGGCTTTGATGGCGGCCAAGCATTTTTAATAAGGTGGATTTGCCAGAGCCGTTATGACCAATTAGGCCAGTCACTTTACCCACGGGAAACGTCAAAGAAAGGGGATAGAGCAGCGTGCGACCAGGCACGCGAAAAGAGACATCTGAAAGTTGAAAGGTACTGCCAGTTTGCGGTTGAGGATCCTGCATATATGCCAACCTGAATCAGGGCACGGCATGCCGCGCCCTGCAATTAAGAAATTAGAAGCGGAAGGTTGCGGTAGCCACTACCTGACGTTCAGCGCCCCAGAAGCAGCCATAAGTCTGGAAGCAACTGGCAACGTAATCACGGTCAAGAAGGTTGTTAACATTGACTGCGAGGTTTGAGCCACTCATGCCGAAACGCCCAAGGTCATATTTAACTACAGCATCCATTACCGCTGCACTGCCCACTTTAAAGGTATTAGCAGGATCGCCGTAGCTAGAGCCAATGAAACGACCACCGGTACCCAAAGTCAGCCCACTTAACACACCTTCATTGAAGGTGTAATCGCCCCATAGTGATGCCATATTTTTAGGCACTTGTTCCGGCGTTTTACCTTTAAGGTTGGTATCTTTAGTAAACTCTGCATCGGTATAGGTATAAGAAGCAGTAACATTAATATTGGCATTTAACGCAGCTTTAGCTTCAAGCTCTACACCACGTGAACGAACTTCACCCGCTGGTACTTGGTTGAAGGCGTTCATTGGGTCAGCTGTCAGGGTATCAGACTTGGTCAATTGATAAATAGCACCGGTCAGAACCACTGGCATGTCTTTTGGAACGTATTTCACACCCGCTTCGTATTGCTCACCTTTCGAAGGCTGGTAAGCAACACGTGGTTTGCTATACAAACTAAATGCGTTTGGCTCGAAGGACTGGCTATAGCTAAAGTAAGGCGATATACCATTATCAAACAGATAGTTAATACCACCACGCCAGGTGAATTGGCGATCGTTACGATCAACATACCCGTTATCACTGCGTACTGTGGTCGCCTGTTTAGACCAGTCGTAGCGGCCACCTAATGTTAATACCCACTTGTTCCATTCAGCCTGATCCTGAACATACAGACCTGTCTGCTTACTTTCATTCATTTGATAAGGAACAGCATCCCCGAAGTCCACTGACTCCATAGGTGGCAGATTATTGAGATCCAGCGCAGGAGCATTACCAAACAATGCACTAATGTCATTACGCATTCGGGAGTAATCAATTCCGCTCAACAATGTATGGTCAACATCACCCATTGCAAATTTACTTTGTAGCTGGGTATCCACACTGAAGTTTTGCAGCTTTTCATTATCGACTACAGTGCCACGGCCAAGATAATGAGCGCGTTGTTCAGGCGTTAATGCCTGGCAGTAAGTGTTATACCCATTCATGCTGTTGTTGCACAAACCAGTACCATAAGCACTTTTCTGAGCAACTTTCATTTCAGAGAAACGTAAATTTTGTCTTACGGTGAAGGTATCGTTGAAACCATGCTCGAAGCTATATCCCACCATTTTCTGGTTACGGGAATAAGTGTTATTGGTAGCGCCTTCATTAAAGCTAGTCGGTAGATGCCCACCGTCCGGAAGGGGCTGAACGGTACCTTCTTTCGGCAACCAGCCGTAGTAACCAGTCTCAGGTTCATTCTGGAAATAAGATAACAATGTGAAGTTAGTCTTATCATCTGGGCGCCAGCTGAATGAAGGAGCAATTGCATAACGCTGCTGCTTAGCATTCTCTTGCTGTTCATTGTTGGAACGTGCAACACCCGTCAGACGATAGGAATACACGCCGTCATCATCAAGCGCATCGCTAAAATCAAAACCGGTCTGATACAAATTATCAGTACCCATCTTGAATTGAATTTCATGAAGTGGCTCAGTTGTCGGGCGCTTACTGATCATATTCACGATACCGCCAGGGCTACTTTTACCATAGAGCACTGAAGTGGGGCCGCGCATCAACTCCACACGTTCAAGCATGTAGGGATCAATAACTGCGTCATCGTAGAAATCACCCTGCATCTTCAAACCATCCAGATAGTTATTCTGGTTCAGTCCGACAGAAGAAAATCCACGAATTTTGACGAAGTCATAGGTATTAGATGCGCCTCGGCTGCTAACAGTTACACCCGGGGTATAACCCAAAGCCTGTTTCACCGATTGGAATTGATGAGTTTGCATCTCTTCATTCGTCACAACCGAAATAGACTGTGGCGTCTTTTCAATTGGGGTATCGGTTTTCGTCGCGGTTGCTGTGCGTTTCGCCGCAATTGTCGGAGCTGGCCCCCAAGGGCTTTCCTGTGGCGCCGCGGTGGCGGTTACGGTGATAGTATCGTTATTTGGTGTTGTGTCTGCTGCAAAGGCCGAACCGCTTACCGCAGCGGCAACCAGCACAGCGAGTTTATGCAAAGAGGTATTAATTAAACGCGCCATTGTAATTTCTCTGAGTGATAAGAACGAATGATAACGAAAACGATAATTATTATTATGACCGGCGTTTATTATCCAAAAATATCCAGGGATAGCAAGGAAACATAGTCCCCTAGCTTGTTGAGGGAACAGGAAATAACCAGATAAAATAAAGGGTAAAAAAAACCCCCGCGAGCGGAGGCTTTTAGTGAGCGATAATTTAGTTATTACCGAACATATCGTTTATCCAGCCAGGACCCTTACTCTCCTTTTCCGGCTGTTGAGGCTGCTGCTCTTGCTGAGGCTGATCGCCCTGCGGCTGCGGCTGACCCGATTGATTAAATGGGTTGCCCGGCTGCTCTACGGGCGCGATTTGGCACAAGCTATCCGGATTGGTCGTCCATACCGGGATGGTGCGGAACCCGCCGCCACACTGGAAGTTACCCCCATCATCAATCCCCATATCCACGATGTCTTCCGGCGGCGTCAGATCCAGCGGAATCGGTGATTGGTTATTAAGATAGCGTTGATAAATCGACATCGCCCCACTGGCACCATACAACTTAGTTGGCTGGTTATTATCGCGGCCAACCCAGGTGATCACCACTTCCTTGCCATCGATACCGGCAAACCAAGTATCCACCTGATTGTTAGTGGTCCCGGTTTTACCGGCCAGATGCAGCGCCGGGAAGCGGGCGCCCAGGGCACGGCCAGTACCGCGAGCCATGACCTGCTGCATCCCGTAAAGGGTCATGTAAGCGGCCTGTGCGGGTACCACGCGTTCAGACTGCGGGTAGCTTTGATACAGCACGTTGCCGTCTTCGGCAATCACAGAGCGCAGTACCGAAAGCTGGGCTTTATCACCCCCGCTGGCAATAGTCTGGAAGGCTTGCGCTACTTCAATCGGCGTCAGGTTTAATGCACCCAACAGCATGGAAGGCACCGGGGTCAGCTGATCTTTAGGCGCCCCCAGTTTCTCCCAAGTATCCACCACGGATTTCAGCCCCAGATTCATCCCCAGGTTAACCGTTGGCACGTTCATGGAACGGGCCAGGGCATCCATCAGCATCACCTGGCCGCTAAAGCGGCGGTCATCGTTCTGCGGTGACCAGGTTTGGCCGTTGCTCAGATGCAGGGTGATTGGCGCATCGGCAATCCAGGTATTTAACCGGTACTTATTAGGCTGGCTAAGGGCCGTCAGATAGGTAGCGGGCTTGGCCAGGGAGCCGATGGAACGGCGGGCCTGCATGGCACGGTTGTACCCGGCAAACTGCGGGTTAGCGCCACCCACCATCGCCCGGACTTCACCGGTGAAGCGGTCAACCACCACCATGGCGGTTTCCAGATCCTTCAACTTACGCTGTTTTTTCAGTACCGGAATACCTTCGGTGGCTGCTTTTTCAGCCGCATCCTGGGCTACCGGGTCAAAGGTGGTAAAGATACGCACCCCGGACAGGTCTTTGACTTTATCGCCCAGCTTGCCCTGCAACTCCTGGCGCACCATCTGCATAAAGGCCGGCTGTGGGGAAATCACCCCGCCGCGCGGCTGCACCCCGAGAGGGCGGGCACTCAGCATGTTATACAGATCCTGGTCGATCACTTTCTGCTCTTCCAGCAGGCGCAGCACCAGGTTACGACGTTCCAGAGAGAGCTTCGGATTACGCCACGGGTTATACAGCGAGGCACCCTTCACCATCCCCACCAGCAGGGCCTGCTGATCGAGGCTCAGCTCTTCTACCGGGCGGCCAAAGTAGTACAGGCTCGCCAGCGGGAAACCGCGGATCTGTTCATCCCCGCTCTGGCCGAGGTAGACCTCGTTCAGGTACAGCTCAAGGATGCGATCCTTGCCGTAACGGGCATCCATGATCAGCGCCATATAGGCTTCGTTGGCTTTACGCCACAGGGTGCGCTTGTTGGTTAAGAACAGGTTTTTAACCAATTGCTGGGTCAGGGTACTCCCACCCTGTACGGCACGGCCTGCTGTCAGGTTCGCCACCACCGCACGGCCAATGGAATACACACTGATCCCATCGTGTTCGTAGAAGTGGCGGTCTTCGGTCGCAATCAGGGTATCCACCAGTAAATCCGGGAAACCACTGCGCGGCACAAACAGACGCTGCTCGCCATTTGGCGAAGAGAGCATGGTGATCAAGCGTGGATCGAGGCGGAAGAAGCCAAAGTCACGGCCGGTATCTTCGTTCTTGATGGAGTCCAGGCTGTTACCAGAGAAGCTCAGGCGCGCATGGATCTGCCCTTCTTTACTATCCGGGAAGTCGAACGGGCGGCGCAGCAACTCAATGTTATTGCCCTGCACGGTGAACTCACCCGGACGGGTAATTTTGGTGACCTGACGGTATTGAGTGGCTTCCAGCAGACGCACCATTTCGTTCTTGCTGATCTGCATATCCGGCTCAAGACTTACCATCCTGCCATAAACGGCCGCAGGCAATTGCCACACTTTACCGTCGATACGGGAACGGATTTTTTGATCCAGATAGACGCCGTAAATAACAAACAGCACGGCCAGGATGACAAACAGCTTTACCAGCAGCCAGAAGAAACGACGTTTCTTGCTTTTACGCGGCGGACGCCCACCGCTGCCTTTGCCTTTACGCGGCGCAGGTTGGTCATCGTAGTCATCATCTTCGTAATCATCGTCATAGTCATTTTCACGTTGACGACGACGGCTTACCTTTTGATTTGACGGGCGGTTAGGTTTCCCCTTTCGCCCAATCGGTTCGCGGTCATTCCCCGCCATACTTCTTCTCCACAAAGGTCCAGGCGCCAGGCCTGATTGTGCTTTCTTTCGCTAAATGCGAAAGAGGAAATCTCTGAAATATCACCCGGTTATTGGTTCTTTTTAGTACGCCGGGTGGGAAGCGCCATCGCCGGATCGTCCGGCCAGGCATGTTTGGGATACCGCCCTTTCATCTCTTTTTGCACCTCCCGGTATGCGCCTTGCCAGAAGGCAGACAGATCGCGAGTGATTTGCAACGGGCGTTGAGCAGGCGAAAGCAGCTCCAGCGTGAGCGGGATCTGCCCACCGGCGATACGCGGGGTTTCCGCCTCGCCGAACATCTCCTGCATTCTGACCGCCAGCGCAGGCGGATTGTCTTCATCATAACGAAGGGCAATCCGGCTTCCGGTGGGCACAGTGTAATGAGTTGGTAGCTCACTATCCAGACGTTGACGCTGTTGCCAGCTAAGTAAATTGACCAAGGCCGCGGCCAGATCGACGTTTTTCAAGGCCTGTAGCGACGTTACTCCACTTAAAGCGGGCAACAACCAATTTTCCAGTTCAGCCAGTAAGGCATAGTCGCTGACATCCGGCCAACTCTCATTCGGCAACCAACGACCCGCGCAGTGTAACCGCAGCCGCAGCTGCTCTGCCGCCGTTGACCAGTTAAGTGCCTCCAGCCCCTTCTCGCGGATGCCGTTGACCATCGCCTTATGCAGCTCTGCCTCTGAAGGGCGCGCCAGCGGCTGGCTGCGTAATACCAGCTGGCCTATCTGCCAACGGCGCAGGGCTTTTAACGTCCCCCGGCTGTCGTCCCACTCCACCACATCCTGCTGTTCCACCAGCGGGCTATTGGCCAACTGGTCTATATCCAGCGGCAGCGCCTGTAAAATCCGCGCCTCCGGGCTATTAGCCCCCTGTAACAATAACGGTGTGATTAGCCACTCGTAGCGGGAAAGCGCATTATCCTCATTGCACATGGCCCCCATCCCGTTCGCCAGCTGATAGCGCCCGCTCAGCCCACGGCGGCGGGCAATTCTGTCCTTAAAGCCAGCCGCCAGTAGCTCAGGAAGCATACTGGCATCGGGCGTTCCCCCCTTGTTGCCAAGTCGAGCTAACAGCTGCATGGCCCGCTGTTGCCAGTTGGGCTGATGACGAGCGAAGGCGGAACGCAGATCTAAATCATCGCCACGGGGTGGCTCTTCCAGAATCGCCGCGATGCGGGCGGCACTGGCTTGTTGATCGCAACCCTGGGCCGACACCAGCATTGCCGCCAGACGGGGATCATTACCCAATGTGGCCATCCGCTGCCCGTTAGCTGTCAACCGACTGTTGGCGTCCAGCGCCCCCAGTTGAGTTAACAATTTTTCTGCCGCCATGAGGTTAGCTGCTGGGGGCTGATCCAGCCAAGTGAGTTGCTCGATTTGCTGGCAGCCCCATTGGCGCAGCTCCATCACCAGCCCGCTAAGATCGCTCTGGGCAATTTCAGGCTCACTCTGGGCTGCCGCCCGCTGGGCCTGCTCACCGCTCAACAAATGCAGACAAATCCCTGGCGAAAGACGCCCGGCACGGCCAGCGCGTTGAGTCATGGAGGCCTGGCTGATACGTTGGGTTACCAGCTGGGTCAGCCCGGTGCGTGGGTCAAAGCGCGCCACCCGCTCTTGGGCGCTGTCCACCACCAGACGGATGCCTTCAATCGTCAGGCTGGTTTCGGCAATATTGGTCGCCAGCACCACTTTACGCTGGCCTGTGGGGGCAGGCAGGATGGCCTTGCGTTGTTCGCTCAGCGGTAGCGCACCATAGAGCGGGCACAGCAGCACATCGGCGGCAACCCGGCCCTCCAGCGCTGTCTGAACGCGGTTAATCTCCCCGACTCCCGGTAAAAACAGCAGCAGTGAGCCATCTTCTTCACGCAATAGTTGAGCGGTGGCCTGAGCGATAGCCTCATCCTGGCGTAAATGGGCTGGCAGGGATTGGTAACGCTGTTCTACAGGATAGCTGCGGCCTTCACATACCAGCATTGGGGCATCAGGCAGCGCGGCCTGGAGCTTTTCATTGTCGAGGGTGGCAGACATGATCAGTAGGCGTAAGTCGTCCCGCAGCCCCTGTTGCACTTCCAGCAACAACCCCAGCGCCACATCCGCCTGTAGGCTGCGTTCATGGAATTCATCAAGGATCACCAGCGACACGCCGGCCAGCTCAGGATCTTGTTGGATCATGCGGGTCATGATCCCTTCGGTCACCACTTCAATGCGGGTATCTGGCCCCACACAGGTTTCCGCCCGCATGCGGTAGCCCACCGTTCCGCCAGGCTTCTGGTTTAGCTGCTCCGCCAGACGGGCTGCCACAGTGCGCGCCGCCAGCCGCCGGGGTTCCAGCATAATGATGTGGCCAGGAAAGGCATTCATCAGTTGCAGCGGCAGCCAGGTTGATTTGCCCGCCCCGGTTGGCGCAGTCAGTAACACCTGGGGATGGGTTTGTAAGGCGGCTTTAAGGCTATCTACAATCGTGGCGACAGGAAGAGACGACACACAGGCTCCTGGGGGGTAAACTCAGCAGGCGCGCATTGTAGCATTCCCCCCTGAAGATACCGAGAGAGATGCATGTCTGAACTCCGTCGCCTGTTTTTTGGCATTACCATCCCACCACGCATCCAACGCCAGTTGGTGGGTTGGCGCGCTGACCACTTCCCGCCCGAGGCAGGTAAACCGGTGGCTGCCGCCAGTATGCATATGACCCTGGCCTTTTTAGGCGAAGTGAGCATGGAGAAATCTGAAAAACTGATCCAACAGGCCGGGCGCATCAAACAACCGGCATTTACACTCAATTTAGATGACGCCGGGCATTGGCCGCGCTCAAAGGTGGTATGGCTCGGCACCCGGCAGCCGCCGCGCCGGTTGATCCAACTGGCAGAACTTTTACGATCTCAGGCCGCCCGTAGTGGATGCTGGCAAAGCCCCCAGCCCTTTCATCCCCATATCACGCTGTACCGCCAGGCCGCTTCACAGGTTAAACTACCGCCGCCGGGGTTTAGTTGGTCTTTCCCGGTCACTGAATTTACCTTGTTTGAATCGGTGGTGGGCCGAGGGCGCACCCGCTACCAGCCGTTACAAAGCTGGGCCATGGAAGAAGAGGGAACCTGATGCAGTTTGATCCACCGCTCCAGTCAGCCACATTAATTAAGCGCTATAAACGTTTTCTGGCCGACGTCACCACCGCCAGTGGCGAGGTGCTCACCATCCATTGCCCAAATACTGGTGCCATGACCGGTTGTGCCACCCCGGGGGATACCGTTTGGTATTCCACCTCTCCCAGTTTGACCCGTAAATATCCTCACACTTGGGAATTAACTCAAACTCAACATAATGCGTTAATTTGTGTGAACACACATCGGGCAAATAACCTGGCTGAGGACGCCATTTTGAAAGGAAATATTGCAGAATTACAGCAATACAGTGGTCTCCGCCGCGAAGTAAAATACGGTACAGAAAACAGCCGTATCGATTTGATGTTACAAGCAGATGACCAGGTTAACTGCTATATTGAAGTTAAATCTGTCACCCTGTTTGAAGGGGAAGGAAAAGGATTTTTCCCGGATGCGGTGACCGAGCGCGGCCAAAAACATTTGCGAGAGTTAATGAGTGTTGCCGCAGGGGGAGAACGCGCGGTATTGCTGTTTGCGGTACTCCATTCCGGCATTAATCAGGTGGCGCCAGCCCATCATATCGACGCGAAATACGCGCAGCTGCTATCCCTGGCGCACAGACAAGGCGTTGAAGTTTTAGCTTATAAAGCTGAACTCTCTGCCGATAATATGATACTGACTCAGCCCGTGCCGGTGAGGCTGTAACAGTAACGTTAAATTGAATATTTCGCGTTCAGGTCGCGGGCGCAAATACGCTTTTCCTCACACCATTGTCAAGTGGTGTATTTATAGAATTGCCATAAGGAAAAGCTTCTGCTATTTATAGCGGCCTGATTTTCCCCCGACATGGGGACCGATAGTGCGTGTTAAGGAGAAACAACATGCAAGAAGGGCAAAACCGTAAAACATCGTCCCTGAGTATTCTCGCCATCGCTGGGGTGGAGCCGTATCAAGAGAAACCGGGCGAAGAGTATATGAACGAAGCCCAGCTGGCGCACTTCAAGCGTATTCTTGAAGCATGGCGTAACCAACTCAGGGATGAAGTCGATCGCACCGTGACTCACATGCAGGATGAAGCGGCAAACTTCCCTGATCCCGTGGACCGCGCTGCTCAGGAAGAGGAATTTTCCCTCGAACTGCGTAACCGCGATCGTGAACGTAAACTGATCAAAAAAATCGAGAAAACCCTTAAAAAGGTTGAAGACGAAGATTTCGGCTACTGTGAATCCTGTGGTGTTGAAATCGGTATTCGCCGTCTCGAAGCTCGTCCAACGGCCGATCTGTGCATCGACTGTAAGACACTGGCAGAAATACGCGAAAAACAGATGGCTGGCTAACAGCAGCGCGATAACGATATGATGGCGGGAACGTTTCCCGCCTCTCTTTTTTTATGGCTACTGACACCTACATCGGGCGATTTGCCCCCTCACCCTCCGGTGAACTCCATTTTGGCTCCCTGCTTGCCGCGTTGGGCAGCTATCTTCAGGCCCGTTCTCACCATGGCCAGTGGTTAGTCCGAATTGAAGATATCGATCCCCCTCGTGAAGTCCCTGGTGCTGCAACTACTATCCTCCGTCAACTCACCCATTACGGCCTGCATTGGGATGGCGAGGTACTTTGGCAATCCCAGCGCCATGAAGCCTACCGGGAAGCCCTGGCATGGTTACAGGCCCAGGGTATGAGCTACTACTGCACCTGCACCCGTAGCCGAATTCAACAGCTGGGTGGCTTTTACGATGGCCATTGCCGCACCGCGGGTAACGGCCCCGACGGCGCCGCAACCCGCCTGCGCCAGACCCACCCGGTGCTGCACTTCCAGGATGCCCTAAGGGGCCATATTGAAGCCGAACCGTCCCTGGCCCGTGAGGATTTTATTATCCACCGCAAAGATGGCCTGTTCGCCTACAACCTGGCAGTGGTGGTGGATGATCATTTCCAGGGGATCACCGAAATAGTACGCGGTGCCGATTTAATTGAGCCTACCGTGCGCCAGATCTCACTCTATCAACAGTTTGGCTGGGCCGTGCCAGGTTGGCTACATTTACCCCTGGCGCTTAATCAAGATGGCAATAAACTCTCCAAACAGAATCATGCGCCTGCGTTGCCTGAAGGCGATCCGCGCCCGGCGATCGTGACCGCCCTTCATGCATTAAACCAAAGGGTTTCAGCCGGTTGGCAAGATTATGCCTTGGAGGATTTATTAGCCAACGCCGTAAAAAATTGGTCCCTCGGGGAGGTTCCCGAAACGATTGAGATCAATACGGCATTCTCAAACGCAGCGCACTAAGCTATGATTAGCCGCTATTTTTTCTTGACACACACTGACACTACCGAGGTGTACCATTTTTACCCGAGTCGCTAATTTTTGCCGTAAGGTGCTAACACGCGAAGAGAGCGCCGAAATACAGCGCGAAACCCAGCCACAGATGGCGATTATCCCGCGCGAACAGCACGCTATTTCACGCAAAGATATCAGCGAAAACGCCCTCAAAGTGCTGTATCGCCTGAATAAGTCTGGCTATGAAGCCTATTTAGTTGGCGGCGGTGTTCGTGACCTGCTGCTGGGCAAAAAGCCCAAAGACTTTGACATTACGACCAGCGCAACCCCGGAACAAGTTCGCAAACTGTTCCGCAACTGCCGCCTGGTTGGCCGTCGTTTCCGTCTGGCCCACGTTATGTTCGGCCCTGAAATCATTGAAGTCGCTACTTTCCGTGGTCATCACGAAGAGCAGGCCGAACGTCCCCAGTCCCAGCAATCTCAGCGTGGGCAGAACGGCATGCTGCTGCGTGACAATATCTTTGGCTCTATCGAAGAAGACGCCCAGCGCCGTGATTTCACCATCAACAGCTTGTATTACAGCGTGGCCGATTTCACTGTCCGCGATTATGTAGGTGGCCTGCGCGATCTGAATGCCGGAATCGTTCGCCTGATTGGCGACCCAGAAACCCGCTACCGTGAAGATCCGGTGCGCATGCTACGTGCCGTGCGCTTTGCAGCAAAACTGAATATGACCATCAGTCCGGAGACCGGTGATCCTATCCCGCGTCTGGCCGCCCTGATGAATGATGTGCCACCGGCCCGTCTGTATGAAGAAGCCCTGAAGCTGCTACAGGCTGGCTACGGTTTTAAGACTTACCGTCTGCTGTGCGAATACCAGCTGTTCCAGCCGCTGTTCCCATCCATCACTCGTTTCTTCACCGAAAAAGGTGATAGCCCGATGGAACGCATCATTAATCAGGTGCTGAAGAATACCGATAACCGCATCCACAATGGCATGCGGGTGAACCCGGCATTTCTGTTCTCCGCTATGTTATGGTACCCGCAGTTGGAGATGGCCCAGAAGCTGGCCCAAGAAAGCGGCCTCGCGTATTACGATGCCTTCGCTCTGGCGATGAATGAAGTGCTGGATGAAGCCTGCCGTTCCCTGGCTATCCCTAAGCGCATCACCACTCTGGTTCGCGATATTTGGCAGCTTCAGCTGCGTCTGTCGCGCCGCCAGGGTAAACGCGCCTGGAAGCTGATGGAGCACCCTAAATTCCGTGCCGCCTACGATCTGATGGCGCTGCGTGGCGAAGTAGAACACAACGCCGAGTTGCAGCGTCTGGCCCAATGGTGGGGTGAATTCCAGGTTGCCGCGCCGCCGCTGCAAAAAGACATGATCAATCTGTTAGGTGACGATCCGGCCCCACGCCGCCGCCACCGTCGTCCGCGCAAACGGCCTGCTGGCCCACGCCAGGGCGGTGCATGATCCGCGTTTATCTGGCCATCGGCAGTAATTTGGCGTCGCCCCTGGATCAGGTGAATGCGGCGCTTAATGCCATTGCTGAGATCCCTGAAACCCAAATTGTGGCGGTGTCCGCGTTTTATCGCACCCCGCCCCTTGGCCCGCAGGATCAGCCAGATTACCTTAACGCCGCCGTGGCGCTGGATACCTCTCTTGCCGCCGAAGCCTTACTGGATCAAACCCAGCGCATTGAGCTGGAGCAAGGGCGTACCCGTAAAGCCGAACGTTGGGGGCCGCGTACCCTTGACCTTGATGTGATGCTGTATGGCAATCAACACATTCATACTGCCCGCCTGACGGTGCCGCACTACGACATGCATAACCGTATGTTTATGCTGTGGCCACTGCTGGAAATCGCCCCTGACTTGATCCTGCCCGAGGGTACTTCAATTCAAGCTATGGTCAGCAAATTAACCGATGTGCCCCCTCCCCGCTGGTAGCTGCCCAATTTTCACCATTCATGTTACATAGCCTGCTAACTGGCTTAAAAGAATGGAAATTCGCTCGTATATCACCCAGAATGCGTATCCGTTCGATACACCTCTTAACGCCGTCTGGGGATAACATGAAACCGACTACTGTCACCCATCTGCGCCAGCTAAAACAGCAGCAAAAAAAATTCGCCACCATCACCGCATACGATTACAGCTTCGCCAAACTTTTTGCCGATGAAGGCATTGGTGTGATGCTGGTGGGGGATTCCCTGGGTATGACGGTGCAAGGCCACGACTCGACCCTGCCCGTGACTGTTGAAGACATCGCTTACCACACCCGTGCGGTGCGCCGCGGTGCCCCTCACTGCCTGCTGATGGCTGACCTGCCATTTATGGCCTACGCTACGCCAGAGCAGACCTTCGAAAATGCCGCCACCGTGATGCGTGCCGGGGCCAACATGGTCAAGATCGAAGGGGGCCGTTGGTTGGCTGATACCGTCAAAATGCTGGCCGAGCGAGCAGTACCGGTCTGCGGCCATCTTGGCCTGACGCCGCAGTCCGTGAATGTGTTTGGTGGCTATAAAATCCAGGGCCGCGATGCCGATGCCGCGCAAACCCTGTTAGAGGATGCCGTCGCACTGGAACAGGCCGGGGCGCAATTACTGGTACTGGAATGCGTGCCGGTAGCCCTGGCAAAACGGGTGACGGAAACGCTGTCTATCCCGGTGATTGGTATCGGGGCGGGGAATGTGACCGATGGGCAGATCCTGGTAATGCATGATGCCTTTGGTATAACCGGTGGTCATATCCCGAAATTTGCTAAAAACTTCCTGGCCGAAGCCGGGGAGATCCGCGCCGCCGTTCGCCAGTACGTGGATGAAGTAGAGTCTGCGGCTTATCCAGGCCCGGAACACAGTTTTAACTGACAGGAGACAGGTTGTGTTGATCATTCAAACGCTGCCACTGCTACGCCAGCAAATCCGCCGCTGGCGTCAGGAAGGTAAACGGGTTGCGCTGGTACCGACGATGGGTAATCTCCACGACGGCCACATGCATTTGGTCGACGAAGCCAAAACCCGTGCCGACGTCGTGGCCGTGAGTATCTTCGTAAACCCGATGCAGTTCGACCGCCCGGAAGATTTGGCGCGCTACCCGCGCACCTTGCAGGAAGACTGCGAGAAACTCAACCGCCGTGGTGTCGACCTGGTTTTTGCCCCCAACGAAGCCGAAATGTATCCTCAAGGTCTGGATACCCAGACTTTTGTTGATGTTCCCGGGATCTCCACCATGCTGGAGGGCGCTAGCCGCCCGGGCCACTTCCGCGGTGTCTCCACCGTGGTGACTAAGCTGTTCAATATGATCCAACCGGATCTAGCCTGCTTCGGTGAGAAAGACTTTCAGCAGGTAGCATTAATTCGCAAGATGGTGGCCGATCTGGGTTATGACATTGAGATCGTCGGGGTGCCAATCATCCGCGCCAAAGATGGCCTGGCTCTCAGCTCCCGTAACGGTTACCTCACCGCCGAGCAGCGTAAAATCGCGCCGGGCCTGTTTGAGGTGATGTCTTCAGTCGCCGATAAGCTGCGCGCCGGGGAGCGCGATCTGGAAGAAATGCTGACCCTCGCTGGCCGCGAGCTGGATGAAAAAGGCTTACGTGCCGATGACCTACAAATCCGCGATGCCGATACCCTTCTGGCGCTTACCGATACCAGTAAACGTGCGGTATTGCTGATGGCTGCATGGCTGGGCCAGGCCCGCTTAATCGATAATATGCAGGTTGAGTTATCCCGGTAGACAGGGGTCATAAAACGGGCAATACTGCGCCATACAGTTCCTGAGCAGGGCATAAGCTCTGCTCTGTTAGTCGTCACGATACAAAGGTTCAAGCTATGATTCGTACAATGCTGCAAGGCAAACTCCATCGCGTCAGGGTGACTCAGGCCGATCTGCACTATGAAGGCTCCTGCGCAATCGACCAGGATTTCCTTGAGGCGGCTGGTATTCTGGAATACGAAGCCATCGATATTTACAACGTGACCAACGGCAAACGTTTCTCTACCTACGCCATTGCCGGTGAGCGAGGTTCCAAAATCATTTCCGTAAACGGTGCGGCGGCCCACTGTGCTGACGTTGGCGATATCATGATTATCGCTACCTACGTCACCATGCCAGATGAAGAAGCCCGTACCTGGCAGCCGAAGGTAGCTTACTTTGAAGAAGGCAACGTGATGAAGCGCACCGCCAAAGCGGTTCCGGTTCAGGTTGCTTAAATGACAAACACCCCGCCAAGGCGGGGTGTTTTATTATGGCTGAGGGTGATTATTCTGTGCGGAGGTATTCTCCGCAATTCGTCGTAAATATTCGTTATTTTTAAACGCGACCATAATCAGCTCAAAACCAATACGGCAAAAGACCATCCCTACAACGATACCCACCACACTGCTCACTAATCCAGCAGAATGAATGGCCAGCAGGCCGGTGATCAGGATCAACAACATACAGATCCAGTAAAAAAGCACTAACAGGCGCGGGGTAAGCAGTGTGTCAAAACCTAGAATAGATTTCATAAAAGTTCCATTTAATCAATTAGTAGCAGAAACACACTATCCTGCATTGGCCGGAAAATCCACTATTAACCTTGTGGCTCGTTAGTAATCAGCCGGGACATGGTATCCAGCGAGTCAGTCCGTAGAATATACAGCCGCTTGAGTAACATCGGGTTATCACCCGGCTTCACCTTGCCACGCACCGTGGTCACCGCCATATGGAATCCGGCATCTTCTGCCGCTTTCACCGCTTTATCGTCATAGCCCCCGAAAGGATAAGAGAGATACCACACCCTCGGGTTTAACTGCTCCAGGACCCGGCGCGACCGTTCAAAATCAAATAGGATGTTGTGATAGCTGCGGCTCAGCAGGATGGGATGCCACAAGCCATCAGTGCGGTGTAGGAAGTGGGTATGGGACTGAATATCAAACACATCCTGGCTGGCCTTCAGCTCTAAAAGGCTCATAAATTGCAGCGATTTAGGGTTCCAGGGCTGTGGGTGGCGTTTTATGCGCGAGGAGATCACAAAAGCCGTGGCCTTAAAACGATATTCCTTTAGGATCGGGTAGGCATAGCGGTAAACCGACTTCAGGCCATCATCAAAAGTAATCACCACCGCTTTTGCCGGTAGGTTCATCTGGTTTTTGATATAGCCTTCAAGCTGATACAAGGTCAGGGTGGCATAGCCCTGATCCCGTAGCCAAGTCATCTGGTTGTTAAACGCTACCACTGAGGTGGTGGTCGAGGTATGGCGGAAGCGGGTGTTTTCTTCATCCCGCAACACGTGATGGTAGGTTAATACCGGGATGCCGTTATCCGGCTGGGCATCCAGGCTGCTGACATAAGCCAGACGTTCCCCGATACGGATCTGATACCAGGTTTGATTTAACCGATCCTTCAGCTTGCCGATCACCGGATAACGCAGGTTGGCGGAAAGCGTCCCGAAAGGTGCGCTCCCGACTGAAGGCGCGTTATACAGCGGGATATCGCGGATGGTAATCAGGTTTTGATTACTCAGGGGCTTATTTAAATCACCGAGCCGGTCAGCCACTCGCTGCTTACCCTGCACCGGTTCGAGATGAGATTTATCAATAAACCCCATGCCAAAGCCAAAGCTGAATTCATAGTAGTCAGCCACCGTGGGGACCACCGCCAGGATCTGCCCCTCTGCTACTGTCCCCACGGGGATCACATTATTACCAATCTGCGACCAAACCGTGGCGTCTTCCGTGGTTTGCATATATTGAGAGTTCGACTCTTGATGAATAATCAACGCCGCGCTGGCGGACCCGGATATAACCAGGAGCACGCAAAATAGGAAATGTTTAACCATAAGTGACACAGATGACCGGACTAATAAAAGCAGGAAAGTGGCAGCATAGTAACAAATCCCCCTGCCTTATCTATAGTTATCTGCGCGGGTTTCAACCGTGATGAAGTAAAACAAAGGGCGGATTTTTCTGCTGCTGGTGCCATAGACTGGTGACGCCGCTGAATTCCCCGGCTTTGACGATGGCCTCGCGGAAATCGCTACTGCAAAAAGATTCGCGCAGTGGCAGCATTTGTTGGAGGATAGAAAGCGATATACCAGCAATCACTTCACAATGCTCGTGCTTGTGGCTCAACATCGCCGCCGCACGGTAAGGCGCGGTGCCCTGCCCATCGGTGAGAAAGATAACGCCCTTGCCAGTGTCTGTCTCATGAAGTGCATCGCACATCATCCGGCTTAGCATATTTACGCTCAGGCCACGCCAGTAATTTACCACCCGGCATTGCGCCAGGGGACCTGCCTGTTTTTCCAGCTTATCCACTAGTTCCTGTCCGTGATAATCATGGCAGGCGATCACCCATCCCAACATATGCAATCCTCTCGCAACCAATACTCAGTGTGCCAGAGTGAGAATTGGAGGGTGTGATACACATCAACCGGCCGAAAAAAAGCGGCCCGCAGGCCGCTTAATCTTAGGTACGCAGCCCGCGGCCACGCTGGATCAACCAATAACACAGCAGGTAGAAAGCGGCGATAAACACCACCAGCACCCCCACAGTCATCAACAGCGGGACATCGGTGATCCCCAGGAAACCAAAGCGGAAGCCGCTAATCATGTAGACGATCGGGTTGAGGTGTGACAACGCCTGCCAAAATGGTGGCAGCAACGTCAGCGAGTAAAACACGCCGCCCAGATAAGTTAGCGGGGTCAACACGAAGGTTGGGATCAGGCTGATATCATCAAAGGTTTTGGCAAATACCGCATTCAGCAAACCCGCCAGCGAGAACAACACCGCTGTCAGCACCAGCGTCAAGGCCACAAACAGCCACGAATGCACCTGGAAGGGAACAAAGAACAGCGAAATGGCCGTTACCAGGATACCCACGCACAGGCCACGGGCTACGCCACCGCCTACATACCCGGCAATAATAACGTGGGTTGGTACCGGGGCCACCAGCAGCTCTTCAATATTGCGCTGGAATTTGGCGCTGAAAAATGAGGAAGCCACGTTGGCATAGGCGTTGGTGATCACCGCCATCATAATCAGGCCCGGCACAATAAATTGCATATAGGTGAAGCCATGCATATCGCCAATGCGCGAGCCAATTAAGTTACCGAAAATAATAAAGTACAGCGTCATGGTGATCACTGGCGGCACCAGTGTCTGGATCCAGATGCGCATAAAGCGGTGGATTTCTTTAGCCCAGATGCTCTTTAATGCGACCCAATACAGCTGCATCATGCTGATTCCCCTCGTTTGTCATGTACCAGCGTGACGAACAGCTCTTCGAGCCGGTTGGCTTTATTACGCATACTCAATACCTGGATACCTTGAGCACTCAACTGGGCGAAGACGCTGTTCACCCCCTGCTCGCGCAGCACTTCTACTTCCATTGTGGCGGTATCCACCAGCCGATATTGATAGCCTTCCAGCTTTGGCAGCGGGCTTTTTGGCGCTAAATCCAGAATAAAGGTTTCTGATTTCAGTTTGGAAAGCAGGCTTTTCATGGAGGTGTTTTCCACCAATTCGCCGCGCTGAATAATGCCAATGTTGCGGCACAGCATTTCAGCCTCTTCCAGATAGTGGGTAGTCAGAATGATGGTGGTGCCCTGGTCATTCAGATCCTTGAGAAAGCCCCACATCGAGCGGCGCAGTTCAATATCCACCCCAGCGGTTGGCTCATCAAGGATCAACAGCTTAGGTTCATGCATCAACGCCCGGGCAATCATCAAGCGGCGCTTCATCCCGCCGGAGAGCATCCGCGCCCGTTCATTGCGCTTTTCCCACAGATCCAGCTGGGTGAGGTATTTTTCGCTGCGGGCGATGGCTTCCTGGCGCTCTACGCCATAGTAACCTGCCTGGTTCACCACGATTTGCTGTACGGTCTCGAAGGGGTTGAAGTTGAACTCCTGTGGCACCAGCCCAAGCTGGCGCTTGGCATTCACCACATCCTTATTGAGATCGTATCCAAATACCCTGACTGTGCCTGAGGATTTATTCACCAGCGAGCTGATGATCCCGATAGTGGTGGATTTCCCTGCTCCGTTTGGCCCCAATAACGCATAAAAGTCGCCCGCTTCCACTTGCAGATCGATCCCGCGTAGCGCCTGGACACCACCGGCATACGTTTTGGTCAGTTTCTCCAGTTCCAGTGCAATAGTCATGGATACGTTGTCACCTTAAATTGATAGCTAAATGCAGCGAAATAACGCGTATTATGCCGAGTTACTGCGAAATCCAGTGGACCCAAAAAGCATAATTACGTTTTATAAGTTTAAAAAAAAGTTGAGTTGCCCTATATTACTCCAACGCACTATTCTTGTTACAGGTTGTTAACCTCCAATGAAAGATATCGACACACTCATCAGCAATAACCGTATGTGGTCCAAACTGCTGGTGGACGAAGATCCGGGCTTCTTCGAAAGCCTGGCGCAAGCGCAAAAACCGCGCTTTCTATGGATTGGATGCTCTGATAGCCGCGTTCCGGCTGAACGTCTGACTGGCCTTGAGCCAGGGGAACTGTTCGTTCACCGTAATGTTGCCAACCTGGTTATCCACACTGACCTGAACTGCCTTTCCGTGGTGCAATACGCCGTGGATGTGCTGGAAGTTGAACACATCATCATTTGCGGCCACTACGGCTGCGGCGGTGTGCAGGCGGCGGTTGAAAACCCTGAACTGGGGCTTATCAACAACTGGCTACTGCACATTCGCGACATCTGGTTCAAACATAGCTCGTTGTTGGGTGAACTGCCGCAGGAGCGCCGTATGGACACCCTTTGCGAGCTGAACGTGATGGAGCAGGTGTATAACCTGGGCCATTCCACCATCATGCAATCCGCCTGGAAACGCGGCCAGAAGGTCACGGTTCACGGCTGGGCTTATGGCATTCATGATGGGCTGCTGCGCGATCTGGATGTGACCGCTACCAGCCGCGAAAGCCTGGAACAACAGTACCGCAACGGGATCTGCAACCTACAGATCACTCATCATAGCCACAAATAAGGCGCGGCTGGGTTGTCAAAGGGGCCATTACGGCCCCTTTTTTGTTGTCAAGCAGCTAATCCCTAAGGAATTACTTGTCCAGCATGACCACTTTGCCAACATAAGGCAGGTGACGATAACGTTGGGCGTAGTCAATGCCATAGCCCACTACAAACTCGTCGGGAATGGAGAAACCAACAAACTCCACGTCCACGTTCACTTCACGGCGGGAAGGTTTATCCAGCAGTGTACAAATGGCTAAAGATTTAGGCTCACGCAGGCTGAGGATCTCGCGGACTTTGGACAGGGTATTGCCTGAATCAATAATGTCTTCGACGATCAGTACGTCTTTACCACGGATATCTTCATCCAGGTCTTTCAGGATTTTTACATCACGTGTAGTAGACATACCGCTGCCATAGCTGGAGGCAGTCATGAAATCGACTTCATGAGGCACTTCCACGGCGCGGCATAAATCCGCCATAAATATAAAGGAGCCGCGCAGCAAACCAACCAGCACCATATCGCTACCGCTATCACGATAACGTTCATTGATTTGTTGGCCCAGTTCAGCAATCCGCGCTTTGATTTCCGCTTCCGGAATCATTACTTCGACAGTATGTTTCATAAACCCTAACCGTTTGATTTCTTTTCTAAAAATTCAAACGCTGGTTAATAAGCTTCCAGCATCCATAAATCGAGGTGCGCAGTATACCAGCAAACGCCTGTTCTTTCCTTTTTAACCCTAAAAGCCAGTTTTGTGATGATTGTCACAATTGTTAAACGCTATAATGAATTGCTATTAAAATTCTAATGCGTGGTTACCGTGAAAACAAAAACATTACAATCAAGCGTAATTATTACGCTCTCAGCCCTGTTTGCGTTACTTACCGGGCTATATCTACTTATTGGCGGGGTATGGTTAGTCACTATCGGCGGCTCGTGGTATTACCCGATAGCTGGCGTCATTATGCTCGTCACAGCCTGGATGCTGTGGCGCCGCCAGTCCGCCGTTTTACTCCTATATGCTATTTTCCTGTTGGGTACCGTGCGTTGGGCGGTTCATGAAGTCGGTTATGACTTCTGGGCGTTAACACCGCGCCTGGATGTGCTAGTGTTCTTCGGCATATGGCTGCTGCTACCCTTTGTCTGGCGCAAATTCACCACCCCATCCCGCTTTGGAATACCAACCTTATCACTGGTTCTGGTACTCTCCATTGGGGTATTGGGCTGGGCTATCTTTAACGATCCTCAAGAGATTAACGGCACCCTGCCGCCGGCAGAAGCAGCCGCCGTTAGCGACAGTGCTATTTCCGCCGGTGACTGGCCTGCCTATGGCCGCACCCAGGAAGGCCAGCGCTTCTCTCCACTGACGCAGATTAACGATAAAAACGTTCATCAATTGCAGAAAGCTTGGGAATTCCGTACCGGCGATATGAAGCGCTCTACCGACCCGGGCGAGCTGACCGATGAAGTGACCCCATTGAAAGTGGGTGACTCGCTTTACCTGTGTACCCCTCACCAGCAACTGTTTGCTCTGGATGCGGCTACCGGCAAAGAGAAATGGCATTATGATCCGCAGCTGAACGCCCACCCTAGCTTCCAGCACGTGACCTGCCGTGGTGTTTCTTACCATGAAGCTAAGGCCGACAATGCCAGCCCGGACGTGGTGGCTGACTGCCCGCGCCGTATCATTTTGTCGGTGAACGATGGCCGACTGATCGCGCTG
This sequence comes from uncultured Enterobacteriaceae bacterium, assembly GCA_966186435.1. Taxonomy (GTDB): domain Bacteria; phylum Pseudomonadota; class Gammaproteobacteria; order Enterobacterales; family Enterobacteriaceae; genus CBIFWW01. Next base: position 10,481 of record CBIFWW010000008.1, on the reverse strand, counting down.
AATGCCGAAAATGGCAACCTGTGCCAGTCCTTTGCCAACAAAGGCATTCTGAATCTGCAAACCAATATGCCGGTGACCACACCGGGCATGTACGAACCCACCTCCCCACCCATTATTACCGATAGGGTAATTGTGATTGCCGGGGCGGTGGAAGATAACTTCTCTACCCGCGAACCCTCAGGCGTGATCCGTGGTTTTGATGTTAACACCGGAAAGCTGCTGTGGGCTTTCGACCCGGGTGCTAAAGAACCCAATGCTATCCCGGAAGGCGAGCATCAATACTCCCTGAACTCGCCTAACTCCTGGGCGCCGGCAGCCTACGATGCCAAATTGGATCTGGTTTACCTGCCGATGGGCGTGACCACCCCGGATATCTGGGGCGGCAACCGTACGCCTGAGCAAGAACGTTTTGCCAGCAGCATCGTGGCTTTGAACGCCACCACCGGGAAACTGGCCTGGTCCTATCAGACCGTGCATCACGATTTGTGGGATATGGATATACCGTCTCAGCCAACCCTGGCGGATATTAAAGATAAAAACGGCAATGTGATGCCAGCCATTTATGCCCCGGCCAAAACCGGTAATATCTTTGTGCTCGACCGCCGCGATGGCAAGCTGATTGTCCCGGCCCCGGAAATGCCGGTGCCACAGGGCGCAGCCAAAGGCGACCACACGTCGCCTACCCAACCATTCTCCGAGTTGTCTTTCCGTCCGAAAAAAGACCTCACCGGGGCCGATATGTGGGGCGCCACCCTGTATGACCAGATGGTGTGCCGCATTATGTTCCACAGCATGAACTACAGCGGGATCTTCACCCCGCCGTCGGAGAAAGGCACGCTGGTGTTCCCGGGTAACCTGGGGATGTTTGAATGGGGCGGTATCTCGGTGGATCAGAACCGCCAAGTGGCGATTGCTAACCCGATAGCCCTGCCCTTTGTCTCAAAGCTTATCCCGCGCGGCCCGAGTAATCCAATGGAGCCTGAACCAGGTGCTAAAGGGTCCGGTACTGAGAGCGGCGTGCAGCCACAGTATGGCGTGCCATACGGCGTTACCCTTAACCCGTTCCTGTCACCTTTCGGCCTGCCGTGTAAGCAACCGGCCTGGGGCTATATCTCCGCCCTGGATTTGAAAACCAATGAAGTGGTGTGGAAGAAACGTATTGGTACTGTCCGCGACAGCTCCCCATTACCGCTGCCGTTCAAGATGGGTATGCCCATGCTGGGTGGGCCAATCTCCACCGCAGGCAACGTGCTGTTTATCGGCGCAACCGCTGATAACTACCTGCGTGCTTACAACATGAGTAACGGTGAGAAACTGTGGGAAGCCCGCCTGCCGGCCGGTGGACAAGCGACACCAATGACTTATGAAGCCAATGGTAAACAGTATGTGGTGATCGCCGCCGGAGGCCACGGCTCCTTCGGCACCAAACTGGGGGACTATATTGTCGCCTATGCCTTGCCAGACGCGAACTAATTAGCACTTGCACAACGGCCCCTTTCGGGGCCGTTTTTTTATGCCACGGTAAAGCCCAGCATCATGCCGGTGTCTTCATGCTCCAGCAGGTGGCAGTGGGCCATAAACGGGTGCTCGGCGGTCGCCACATAGTCAAATTTCACCAGCACCTCACTGCGGCCTCCTTCCACCCGCACCGTATCCTTCCAGCCTGCCCGATGAGGCGCCACCGGCTGCCCGTTCTCAGACAAAATGCGGAACTGGGTCCCGTGGATATGGAATGGGTGCAGCATCATGTCGCCCTCACCGGAAATGGTCCAACGTTCGTATTTACCCAGCGGCACAGCAAATGCCGGGGTTTTCATATCGAAGGCTTTGCCGTTAATTTTATTGGCATTGTGAAGGTCAAGATGCTCATGGCTGTGATCCATTGCCATCATCTGGTGCTGGCCGTGCTGGCCCATCGCCCCTTTACCATAGCGGGCGGCCAGCGCCTGCATCCCCTGGGCATCAAGGGCCGGGTCCATCATTAGCTGTAGCCAGCGTTCTGGCAGCCCTTCGATCACAGGTAGGGCCGGAACGTTCACCAGCTTATCCGGCAATGAGCCAGAACCCGGGATCACCAGCGGCTGAATATGTACCACCGGCTGGGGTTTATCAAAAGGCGCAATCGCCATTCCGATTTGTTTCACCGGCAGAGTGACGATATCGAAGGCCTTGCCGTCCCGGGTATCCACCAGCACTTCAAAGCGTTCGCCCATTAGCATCGGCAGTTCCGTCACCTTAACCGGCTCAGCCAACAGGCCGCCGTCACTCCCCACAACATATAGAGGGCGGTTATCGCTGGCGGCAATATTGAGGGAGCGGGCATTACAGCCGTTAAGCAGGCGCAGGCGGAGCCAGCCCTTAGGATTAGCATGTTGGGGGTAATTCACCCCGTTACACAGCAGCGTGTCGCCAAACCAGCCCACAGCGGCGGTCATCACATCCAGCTGGTAATCAATCTGCCCGGCGTGGTTAAAACGCTTGTCCTGAATGATTAGCGGAATGTCATCTATCCCCCACTGCTTGGGCAGCATAAGTTGCATGGACTCGATATCTTCCAGCAGCACCAGCCCCGCCAACCCCATGGCTACCTGGCGGCCGGTTTTACCGTGCTGATGGGGGTGGAACCAACAGGTAGAGGCCGGTTGGTCCGGGGTAAAGTTCACCGTGCGGGTAGCACCAGGCGCAATTTCTGCCTGTGGGCCACCGTCAACCGCGCCGGGGATGGCCAGACCGTGCCAGTGCACGGTGGTGGACTCCGCCAGGTTGTTACGCACATCCACCGTCACATTCTGCCCTTGGCGCAGTTTTAAGGCCGGGCCGAGGATATTCCCGTCATATCCCCAGGTCACCGCGTCAAGGCCACCAAAGGCGGTTTTACCGGCCTGAACCGTTAGCTGAATGCGCCGGGTGGCATCGGGCGTAATCAACGTGGGGATAGGTAATTGCGGGCGTGTCGCCGCGAAAGCAGACTGACTCCACATTGGCAATGCGCTCCAGGCCCCCACGGCAGCGGAAAGTTTAAGAAATTCACGGCGATGCATAACGGTACCCTTTTGGCGCGACTAGGCGGCAAGCATAACCCCTTACCCGGCGGGAAGGTCAATAGCTCATAGCTATAATAAATATCATCTTATTTTCGCGAAATATGTTAACGTCTTACTCCTCTAAGGTTCGGGTAAACGTGTTGACGAAATGACCAAGTTTTTCGGGGTGATATTGCTGGGCGGCCTATTAGGATTTTCTGCCAGTAGCCAGGCATTAAGTGAGTCCGAAGCAGAAGATATGGCCGATCTCACCGCTGTGTTCGTCTTTCTGAAAAATGACTGCGGGTACCAGAACTTACCGAACAGCCAGATACGCCGCGCGCTGGTGTTCTTTGCCCAACAGAATCAATGGGACTTAAGTAATTACGACGCCTATAACATGAAGGCCTTGGGCGAAGATAGTTACCGCGACCTAAGCGGGATTGCTGTCCCGACTACCCGCAAGTGCAAAGCCCTGGCCAAAGATTCCTTGAGCCTGCTGGCCTACGTCAAATAATGCAAAACGGAGCCATCGGCTCCGTTTATTTACTTCTGCTTCACAAATTCCCGATAACCGGCCACCACCTGTAAGAAATCCTCTATCCCACACAGGGAAAGGCTCTCTTCATCGTAGTAGTTCATCCCGTCTTCCATTTCATCACCGGTAAAGTCCAGCTGATTGGCGCGCACCATCACTTCTTCGCCATCCAGCCACAACGTGTATTCGTGGCCCGTCTTCTGCCACTGGCGCTCACTGCCCTTAACCGAGGCCGCCGCCTGCTCGACTTCATCCAGCACGCTGAGATCGCCTTTCACTTCTTCATTAAACCAATGGCCCACCACTTCATGGCCCATCGACATACGAACTTTCACCAGCCCGGTGAGATCGCGTAAAAATTCATAATCCATATTGGTATCCTCTGCCCACCAGTAAAATGCACCGGCATATACGCTAATTATCGCAGTAAAGCACGATAAAAAAAGCGCCCGGCAAACCACCTGAACGCTTAAGACAAAGAAAAAGGGAGCCGAGGCTCCCTTTAGTCATCAAACCGGCGATTAAACCGCGGTCTGGAAAATCACGCCGTCAGCCTTTTCAGTGTACTGATCCAGCTTGTCGAAGTTCAGGTAGCGGTAGGTATCGGCCGCGCTACCATCCACTTTGGACATAAAGGCCAGATACTCATCCGGGGTCGGCAACTTGCCCAGTAGCGATGCCACTGCCGCCAGTTCCGCAGACGCCAGATAGACGTTAGCACCGGTACCTAAACGGTTCGGGAAGTTACGGGTGGAGGTGGACACCACCGTCGCACCATCAGCCACACGGGCCTGGTTACCCATGCACAGTGAACAGCCCGGGATCTCAATACGGGCGCCGCTCTTACCGAAGACGCTGTAATAGCCCTCTTCCGTCAACTGTGCCGCATCCATCTTGGTCGGCGGCGCAACCCACAGACGGGTTGGCAGCTGGCCTTTGTGGCTATCCAGCAGCTTACCGGCCGCACGGAAGTGGCCGATGTTGGTCATGCAAGAGCCGATAAACACTTCATCGATCTTATCGCCAGCCACCTCAGACAGTGGGCGGGCATCATCCGGATCGTTTGGTGCACACAGGATCGGCTCTTTGATGTCGTCCAGGTTGATCTCGATAACCGCTGCATATTCTGCGTCGGCATCGCCTTCCATCAACTGTGGATCGGCCAGCCATTTTTCCATCCCCTGAATACGGCGCTCCAGGGTGCGGCGGTCACCGTAGCCTTCGGCAATCATCCACTTCAGCAGCACGATGTTGGAGCTGAGGTATTCGGTGATTGGCGCTTTATCCAGTTTGATGGTGCAACCGGCGGCAGAGCGCTCGGCGGAGGCATCGGTCAGCTCGAAGGCTTGCTCAACTTTCAAGTCCGGCAGCCCTTCGATTTCCAGGATGCGGCCAGAGAAAATGTTCTTCTTACCTTTCTTCTCAACAGTCAGCAGACCCTGGCGGATAGCATAAAGCGGGATAGCGTGAACCAGGTCGCGCAGGGTAATACCCGGCTGCATTTTGCCGGAGAAACGCACCAGCACCGATTCAGGCATATCCAGTGGCATAACGCCGGTGGCAGCAGCAAAGGCCACCAGGCCGGACCCTGCCGGGAAGGAAATCCCGATCGGGAAACGGGTGTGGGAGTCACCACCGGTGCCGACAGTATCCGGCAACAGCATACGGTTCAGCCAGGAGTGAATCACACCATCGCCCGGGCGCAGGGACACACCGCCACGGTTCATAATGAAGTCTGGCAGGGTATGGTGAGTGGTAACGTCAACCGGCTTCGGATAAGCCGCCGTGTGGCAGAAGGACTGCATCACCAAATCAGAGGAGAAGCCCAGGCACGCCAGGTCTTTCAGCTCATCACGGGTCATTGGCCCGGTGGTATCCTGGGAGCCAACGGAGGTCATCTTCGGCTCGCAGTACTGGCCCGGACGGATCCCGGTAACACCACAGGCGCGGCCAACCATCTTCTGAGCCAGGGAGAAACCACGGCTGCTGTCAGCCACGTCCTTCGCCTGACGGAACACATCGCTGTGTGGCAGGTTCAAAGACTCACGGGCTTTGGCAGTTAAGCCACGGCCAATGATCAGCGGGATACGGCCGCCAGCGTGAACTTCATCCAACAGCACGTCAGTTTTCAGCTCAAAAGACGCCAACAGTTCATTATTATTGTGATTGCGTACTTCCCCTTTGTATGGATAGATGTCAATCACATCGCCCATATTCAGTTCAGACACGTCTACTTCAATTGGCAACGCACCGGCATCTTCCATGGTATTGAAGAAGATTGGGGCAATTTTGCCGCCCAGCACTACACCACCGCCGCGCTTGTTCGGCACATGAGGGATATCGTCACCCATAAACCACAGCACCGAGTTAGTAGCTGATTTACGGGAAGATCCTGTCCCCACCACGTCACCGACATAAGCCAATGGGAAGCCTTTGCTGCTTAAGGCTTCGATTTGTTTGATTGGGCCAATGCTACCCGGCTGATCCGGATCGATGCCTTCACGGGCGTTCTTCAGCATTGCCAGAGCGTGCAGCGGGATATCCGGGCGCGACCAGGCATCCGGAGCCGGAGACAGGTCATCGGTGTTGGTTTCACCGGTTACTTTGAACACGGTTACGGTGATTTTTTCGGCCAGCTTAGGACGGGAGGTAAACCACTCGGCTTCAGCCCAGGATTTCAATACCTGCTGTGCGTAGACGTTACCGGCTTTGGCTTTCTCTTCTACGTCGTAGAAGTTATCGAACATCAGCAGGGTGTGGGACAGGGCTTTTGCCGCACTGGCTGCCAGCGTGTCATCTTCCAGCGCATCAATCAGCGGATGGATGTTATAGCCGCCCTGCATGGTGCCCAGCAGTTCAATTGCTTTTTCACGGGAAACCAGAGGAGAAGTCGCATCGCCTTTCGCGATGGCGGCCAGGAAACCGGCTTTTACGTAAGCAGCTTCGTCTACGCCTGGTGGTACGCGGTTGGATAACAGATTAATCAGGAATTCTTCTTCGCCAGCAGGCGGGTTCTTCAGCAGCTCAACGAGTGCGGCCATTTGGGTTGCATCTAAGGGTTTCGCTACAATCCCCTCGGCGGCACGCTCAGCTACGTGCTTACGGTAATCTTCTAGCACGACGGTTCTCCTCGCTCTCATTGTAATGACGGGTGCCCGGCGTTTTTCTTCACGCTCCTGTGAGACAGCAGTTTGTAGGGTAAATGCCCGGGTCCGCGTTGGGCAGCATAGCAGGATTATGAGATCGTGTTAACGAGTTTACAAAAAAGCAACATAAAAATTTTGCTGAATCGTTAAAGACAATCTAGTGCGCGCCATAGACAGGTTTTTCGGTACAAAAAAACCACCAGGGCGGTGGTTTTTTTTGTTACAAGCCGGTGGTAGCACACCGTTTTGTATTTACGTGGCAAGCACATACGCAAATAATATGCCTTTAAGAATGGGCAAATTCAATCTGTCTTATGAATTTTGCGTGGTGTTTTCAGAATTTAGATTAAACCGGCGGTTACAGCTCAAAGAGACTATTGTTCAGCCATAAAAAAACGCCCCCGAAGGAGCGTTTCTCAGGCTACGAAGCAATTACTTCTTCTTGGCTTTGGCGTTCGGCAGGTCAGTAATACTACCTTCGAAAATTTCCGCCGCCAGGCCCACTGACTCATGCAGGGTCGGGTGAGCGTGGATGGTCAGCGCGATATCTTCGGCATCACAACCCATTTCGATTGCCAGGCCGATTTCGCCCAGCAGCTCACCGCCGTTGGTGCCGACAATGGCCCCACCGATCACCCGGTGAGTTTCTTTGTCGAAGATCAGCTTGGTCATGCCGTCAGCACAGTCAGAAGCAATAGCACGGCCGGAAGCAGCCCACGGGAAGGTGGCGGTTTCGTAGCTGATGCCTTTCTCTTTGGCTTCTTTCTCAGTCAGACCCACCCAGGCAACTTCTGGCTCGGTGTAGGCGATTGAAGGGATAACCTTCGGATCGAAATAATGTTTCTTACCAGAAATAACTTCGGCAGCCACGTGGCCTTCATGAACACCTTTGTGCGCCAGCATCGGCTGACCGACGATGTCGCCGATAGCGTAGATGTGCGGCACGTTGGTGCGCATTTGTTTGTCCACGTGGATAAAGCCACGGTCATCAACCTCAACACCGGCTTTACCAGCATCAACCATTTTACCGTTCGGTACGCGGCCGATAGCCACCAGCACCGCGTCATAACGCTGCGCTTCAGCCGGGGCTTTTTTGCCTTCCATCGTCACGTAGATGCCGTCTTCTTTGGCTTCAACCGCGGTAACTTTGGTTTCCAGCATCAGATTGAACTGCTTGCTGATACGTTTGGTGAACACTTTCACCACGTCTTTGTCGGCAGCCGGGATAACTTGGTCAAACATTTCAACCACGTCAATTTCTGACCCCAGCGCATGGTATACCGTACCCATTTCCAGGCCGATGATACCGCCACCCATAACCAGCATACGCTTAGGTACGGAAGTCAGCGCCAGTGCGTCTGTGGAATCCCAAACGCGCGGATCTTCATGAGGGATAAATGGCAGCTGGATTGGGCGGGAGCCTGCGGCGATGATTGCGTTATCAAAGTTGATCACGGTTTTGCCGTTCTCACCTTCCACTTCCAGCGTGTTGGCGCCGGTAAACTGACCGTGGCCATTAACCACTTTCACTTTACGGCCTTTAGCCATACCCGCCAGACCACTGGTCAGCTGAGTAATCACTTTCTCTTTCCAGGTGCGGATTTTATCGATATCAGTTTTTGGCTCACCGAACACGATACCGTGCTCAGCCAGGGCCTTGGCTTCTTCGATAACTTTGGCAACGTGCAGCAGTGCTTTAGAAGGGATACAGCCGACGTTCAGACAGACACCACCCAGGGTGCTGTAGCGTTCTACCAGGACGGTCTCCAGACCTAAATCAGCGCAACGGAAGGCCGCAGAATAACCTGCCGGGCCAGCCCCAAGTACCACGACTTGAGTTTTAATTTCAGTACTCATCATGACCTCTTTGTAAATTTCCGGCGGGTCTGACGTCATTATTATGATGTTACAACGCCCATTTCCACCGGGACGTGTCTAGCGGCCATAGTCTACAAAATTGTTAACAATTTTGAAACACAAAAAGCCACATGTGATATGTCCGTTATTCTGGCTTCACCACTGAGTGCTTGATTAACCAGAAAAAAACCGGCCGTTAAGGCCGGCTCTTAATTTACATCACCAGACGACGAATGTCGGACAACATGTTGTTGATAATGGTGATAAAGCGGGCACCATCGGCACCGTCAATAACGCGGTGGTCGAAGGACAGAGAGATCGGCATCATCAGACGCGGCATAAATTCTTTGCCGTTCCATACCGGATCAATGCTGGATTTAGACACCCCCAGGATAGCCACTTCCGGCGCGTTCACAATCGGGGCAAAGTGGGTAGTACCCAGGCCACCGATGCTGGAGATAGTAAAGCAACCGCCCTGCATTTCACCGGCAGTCAGTTTACCATCACGGGCTTTCTTAGAGATGGTGGTCAGCTCACGAGACAGCTCAGTGATGCTCTTCTTGTTCACATCTTTGAACACTGGAACCACCAGGCCATTCGGCGTATCAACAGCCACACCGATGTTAATGTACTTCTTCAACGTCAGTTTCTGACCATCTTCAGACAGAGAGCTGTTGAAGCGCGGCATCTGCTCCAGGGCAGCGGCCACAGCCTTCATGATGAACACCACCGGGGTGAACTTCACATCCAGCTTACGTTTCTCTGCTTCAGCATTCTGCTGTTTGCGGAACGCTTCCAGATCGGTGATATCGGTTTTGTCGAAGTGGGTAACGTGCGGGATCATCACCCAGTTACGGCTTAGGTTGGCACCAGAGATTTTCTGGATGCGGCCCAGTTCCACTTCTTCGATTTCACCAAACTTACTGAAGTCGATCTTTGGCCAAGGCAGCATGCCAGGGATGCCGCCACCGCTTGCTGCGGCTGGTGCAGACTCGGCACGCTTAATCATATCCTTCACGTAAGACTGAACGTCTTCACGCAGGATACGGCCCTTACGACCAGAGCCTTTCACCTTCGACAGGTTAACCCCGAATTCACGGGCCAGGCGACGGATCAGCGGGGTTGCATGAACATAAGCGTCGTTTTCCGCGAAGTCAGTTTTGCCTTCGGCTTTCGCAGCAGGTGCAGGGGCGGCGGCAGGTTTCTCTGCCTTGGCTGCTGGTGCAGCGGCTTCCTGCTTAGCGGGCGTTGCCGGAGCGGCACCTTCCACTTCGAAGACCATGATCAGGGAGCCGGTAGAGACTTTATCGCCGGTGCTGATTTTGATCTCTTTAACGGTACCGGCAAACGGTGCCGGGACTTCCATAGAAGCTTTGTCGCCTTCTACGGTGATCAATGATTGTTCAGCGGCAACTTTATCGCCCACTTTCACCATCACTTCGGTCACTTCGACTTCATCGCCACCGATATCCGGTACGTTGACGTCTTTGCTGCCGGAGGCCGCAGCCGGGGCTGCTTCCGCTTTCGCTTCAGATTTTGTTTCTGCCGCAGCTGGCGCAGCGCCTGCGACTTCAAACACCATAATCAGGGAGCCGGTAGACACTTTGTCGCCGGTGCTGATTTTGATCTCTTTTACGGTACCGGCGAAGGGTGCCGGGACTTCCATGGAGGCTTTGTCGCCTTCCACGGTGATCAGTGATTGCTCGGCTTCTACTTTATCGCCCACCTTCACCATCACTTCCGTCACTTCGACTTCGTCGCTGCCGATATCCGGTACGTTCACTTCTTTGGACGCTGCCGCTGCCGGAGCTGCCGCTGGTGCTACTTCTTTCTTCTCTTCTGCCTTAGCAGGTGCAGCATCAGCTGCACCGTCGGCGGAATCGAAAATCATGATCAGTTTGCCCGTCTCGGTTTTAT
>CBIFWW010000007.1:0-48679 GCA_966186435.1 uncultured Enterobacteriaceae bacterium | reverse complement strand
GTTCTCAGCGGCTGACAAGGGGTTATTTGAAAAAACTTTTCAACCGCGTGTTTTTTACCCAAAACACCCTTAAACAGCTAGTTTTTCGAGCGTTTTGAAGCCATAACGGTTCAAAACTGGTAATAACTGCGATGTTTGTGGGGTGAACGCCATACAGAATGCGACATTAGATGCCGTGGATTTTGCATCTGGCGCTTCATGTTCTAATAACCATGCCGTACGTCTTGCTATAGCAGCACCCGAATCAACAAACCGGGTGCCTTCTGGAAGCACTTCGCTGAGTTCTTCTTTTAATAATGGGAAGTGAGTACAGCCGAGCACCACCGTATCAGGTGGCTCTTGCATACGCAGCCACGGGCGGAGGATTTTGCGAAGCTCCTCGAGATCAACCTTAGCGCCATGCAATTTTGCTTCAGCCAATTCGACCAGCTCCGCAGAACCCAGCATTTCGATACGGCATTCTGTAGCAAAGCGTTCGATTAGCTCATGGGTGTAATGACGACGAACCGTACCACGGGTAGCCAGCAGGCCAACCACCCTGTTAGCGGTGAGCCGGGCGGCGGGTTTAATGGCCGGCACAACCCCAACCACCGGGAAGGCGAACTTCTCTCTCAACGCAGGCAGAGAAATGGTGCTTGCCGTGTTGCAGGCAACTACAGCCAAAGCCAGTGAGTAGCGTTTTTGCACTTCGGTGACAATATCGACTACGCGCGACACAATGAACTCTTCACTCTTCTCTCCATAAGGGAAAGCGACATTATCGAAAGCATATATATAGTGAAGGTTTGGCAGGAGCTGCCGAATCTCATCATAGACTGACAACCCGCCGACACCGGAGTCAAACACCAGTACCGTTGATCGTGCATCGGAAGGGGCCGCTGCCAGACAAGTCATGTTCTCGTCCTGCAGGTTGGTAACCATAAACCGTCTCGTTATTTTTAATCTTACAGACTGTCTATTCTACATGAAAGTTGGCGCTGTCGCGCCCTTGCCCTACCTGGCGAAACCAACAAGGCTGGACATCACTGTGCTATTCCCTACAATCCTTCGCGTAATTGGCTACCACCCAGGATTAAAGAATGACTCCAGAGCACCTTCCGATAGAGCAATACGATGCCCAGCTGGCCGAGAAAGTTGCGCGCCTCGAAACCATGATGGCCCCCTTTTCCGCGCCGGAAACGGAAGTCTTTCGTTCGCCAGTCAGCCATTACCGGATGCGTGCCGAATTCCGCATCTGGCATGAAGGTGATGACCTCTATCATATTATTTTTGATCAAGAGACGTTAAAGCGCATCCGGGTGGATACCTTCCCTGCCGCCAGCCATCTGATTAATACGTTAATGAAAGAGATGCTGGATGGCGTTCGCGATCAGCCGGTGCTACGCCATAAGCTGTTCCAGATAGACTACCTTTCCACGATGAGTAATAAGGCCGTGGTAACGCTGCTTTATCATCGTAAGTTGGGCGATGACTGGGTAGAGCACGCCACCGCATTACGTGATGCCCTGCGAGCCAAAGGCTTGGATGTACACATCATCGGGCGCGCCACTAAAACCAAAATCATGCTCGACCAGGATTATGTTGACGAACACCTGACGGTAGCTGGCCGTGAAATGGTTTATCGCCAAGTAGAGAACAGTTTTACTCAGCCTAATGCGGCCATGAATATTCAGATGCTGGAGTGGGCGCTGGATATCACCCAAAAATCGCAGGGTGACCTCCTTGAATTGTATTGTGGTAACGGTAACTTCTCCCTAGCGTTGGCCCGTAACTTCAACCGTGTGTTGGCCACTGAAATCGCCAAGCCATCGGTAGCAGCAGCCCAGTTCAACATTGCGGCTAACAATATCGACAACGTACAGATCATCCGTATGTCGGCAGAAGAGTTTACTCAGGCAATGAATGGCGTGCGCGATTTCAACCGCCTAAACGGTATTGATCTTAAGAGCTACCAATGCGAAACCATTTTCGTCGATCCGCCGCGCAGCGGCCTGGACGATGAGACCGTCAAAATGGTGCAAGCCTACCCTCGCATCCTGTATATCTCCTGCAACCCGGAAACGCTGCGGCAGAATCTGGAAAGCTTCTCCCGGACTCATAAGATTGAGCGCCTGGCGCTGTTTGACCAGTTCCCTTACACCCATCATATGGAATGTGGCGTGTTGCTGACCCGTCGATAAGAACAAGGCGCCTGACGGCGCCTTTTTTATTTCCCGCTTTCGATTTTGCGGCGACGAATACGGACACCGATCCAGAAAACCAGCACCACGGTAAACACCGTAGGGAAGAAGTTGGAGCCGATCTCAGGATATTGCGCCCGCACCACAGTGCTATAGAGCAGAACGCCAAGGATGAAACAGGCAGCCGACAGGCCCGGTAAGCCAACTGGCATAGTCCGATTCTGATAACGCTGGTGCAGGCACCATGCCGCCAACACCAGGGTTAGAATCGGGAAAATAGAGAACGGGACAATAGAACTAAACAGTGCGGTGCAGGCCCCATTAAGGGAAAAACCTGCCAGTAAAGCCAGCAAAAGCGTGCCTTTGCCTGGAATAGTGTATTTCATCGTTCTTCCTTTTACTTATCGGGTAGCGCTGGCACAGCCAGCTTTTCTTGCTCCCGACGATACCAGTAGTAAGCACCCTTGGAGATCATCCGCAGCTGTAATACCAACCGCTCCTCCAACTGACGCCGTTGATCGATATCCACATCCAGCGCTTCTGCACCGGCACTAAATACAATGGTTACCATGGCTTCCGCCTGCGCTTCAGTAAAGCTGCGAGGCATACGGTTTTCAAGCTCAAGGTAATCGGCCAGCTCCGCAATAAAGTGCTGGATCTCGCGGGCAACGGCCGCACGAAATGCAGCGGAGGTGCCAGAACGCTCCCGCAGCAACAGGCGAAAAGCGTTCGGGTTATTACCAATGAATTCCATAAAGGTGGATACAGAGGTACGGATCACGCTGCCGCCTCTGGCGATCCGCTGGCGCGCCTGACGCATTAATTGGCGCAGCATCAGGCCGCTTTCATCCACCATTGTTAAACCAAGCTCGTCCACATCGCGGAAGTGACGATAGAAAGAGGTGGGCGCAATCCCGGCCTCACGAGCCACTTCCCGTAAGCTCAGGCTGGCAAAACTCCGCTCAGCGCTAAGCTGGCTAAAAGCAGCCTCTACCAGAGAACGCCGGGTCCGTTCTTTTTGTTGCGCTCTAACACCCATCACTTTGCCTGAATCCTTCAACATTGCTGGAACTATATCAGACAACAACGCTACCCGGTTTAAACAGTATTGTGAATGTTTGTTTGCGCCAAAATGGGAACCAACGCGCTAGTTGCGTGGTGCTTCGCGAATAAATGGCAGCACCAACATTGACAGTAACGTCCCGCCACCTAGATACCAGGCGGGGGCTGTCAGGCTGTCAAACCAGACGATGGATTGGGTCGCGAAATACTGGGCAAAGCCGCCAAATATAGCCACGCCTATGCTGTAAACCATCGCAAACCCCATGGCGCGAATACGCTTGGGCAATAACTCAGAGATTAACAACATCACCGGTACACTGCCGAGCGTCGTGGCGCTAACCATGATGAAGACAACGGACATGAGTACTGCCGGGGTAGGGTAATTCTCCAATAGCCAGAATGATGGCCAGGCAAAAAGTAGTACCACCCACCGCGAGATCCAAATCAATGGCATACGGCCTTTTTTGTCACTTAAGGCCCCAACAATGAGCGCCCCTACAAATGTTAGCGTACCCGCAAAAAGCATGGCAGCGTGGGAGTAGCTTTGATCCATTCCGAGGTATTTTGCAGAGAAGGTGCCGTAGTAATACATCGAGATATAGGTGCCTACAGTGCTACCCACGGTAAGCATAATCCCTTTAAAGATGACGCCTTTGTTGTTAACCAACAATGGCCAGACATGTTCAGCTTCAGGTGCAGACGCCACATTATTGCCAGTTGTTTTGGGATGGTCATTTTCAAGACTGAGCCGTAACCAACAACCAATAGGTGCCAGAGCGACCCCAATAAAGAAAGGCACCCGCCACCCCCACTCTGACATTACTTCAGGATTGTTAGTGACGCCCGGTAGCCATTGGCTCAAGCCGAGTGCAACCAGCCCCCCAAATACCGCTGCCAAACCCTGAGTAGCCAGCGCCCAACTGCTGTAGAAGCCGCGCTTATTCGCCGGGGCTGATTCTACCAACATTGACATTGATGCCCCCACTTCCCCCCCGGCGGCCACACCCTGAATCAGGCGCGCCAATACCAGCGTGGCGGTTCCCCAATAGCCTGCGGTGGCATAGGTAGGTGCGATACCTATCATCAATGTGCCTAAGGTCATCAGTGATATGGTGAAAACCATGGCGGGTTTACGGCCAAAACGATCGGCATAGGCCCCCACCAGAATGCCCCCCAACGGGCGCATGAAGAAGCTCACGCCGAAAGTGGCGAAGGCCAATAGCAGCCCTACATTCTCATCTGCGCTCGGTGGGAAAAAAAGTACTCCGATGTAAACCACAAAAAAGTTGTAGACACTAAAGTCGAAGAATTCGAGAGCATTACCAAAGGCTGAGGCAAAGATTACCCGCCGCCCGCTTTTTTGTTTTTTTACAGGCACTTCCTGAGCCAGAGTTTCCATCATGACGTCCTTTTCCGTTTCTGGTTATTCAGCACACATTAATCCTGAGTGCTTTTCGCACTTTTGGTTAAGGGATTATGAATGTGGCTGTACAGGTAAATATTCACAGGAATAAATGATCACCCCATGCAATTCACCATATGAATTAATTTTTAATATTCATTGGCTTATACAGCATAAACCGAAGTAGCCGGAGTGCGTCAATGGTTAATATTTATACGCCCAATATTCCCACTTATGTTTGAGAAAAAGAGGTTATAAGTAAGCAGTCATGCCAGTGCCAGCCGCATGAACAGGGCATTCTGACCAAATTCGGACAAGAATTAAGGGTATTAATTGGGTTAAAGATTGGACAGTGTTACAATGATGTTGATTTTATGTATAAGAACAGGTAAGCCTTACCATGCCACATTCCTACGATTATGACGCAATAGTGATTGGTTCCGGTCCAGGGGGCGAGGGTGCCGCCATGGGGCTAGTTAAACAAGGGGCCAGAGTCGCGGTTGTTGAACGCTACCACAACGTGGGCGGCGGCTGCACCCACTGGGGAACCATCCCCTCCAAAGCCCTCCGCCACGCCGTAAGCCGCATTATTGAATTCAACCAAAATCCGTTATATAGCGACCACACCCGACTTCTACGCTCTTCCTTCGCCGACATTCTTAATCACGCCGATGCGGTGATTAACCAACAAACCAACATGCGCCAGAGCTTCTATGAGCGCAACCGCTGTGAAATGCTCCAGGGAGATGCCCGGTTTGTTGATGAACACACGATCTCCCTGGAGTGTCACGATGGCTCCATCGAGCATCACAGTGCTGAGAAGTTTGTTATCGCCTGCGGTTCACGCCCTTACCGCCCTACCGATGTGGACTTCTCCCACCCACGGGTTTACGACAGTGATTCCATTCTGAGCCTTCACCATGAGCCGCGCCATGTGATCATTTACGGTGCTGGAGTGATTGGCTGTGAATATGCCTCAATCTTCCGTGGAATGAATGTAAAGGTGGATCTGATAAACACCCGCGACCGCCTGCTGGCTTTCCTCGATCAGGAGATGTCCGATTCGCTCTCATACCACTTCTGGAATAACGGCGTAGTTATCCGCCACAACGAAGAGTACGAGATAATCGAAGGTGTGGAAGACGGTGTAATTATGCATTTGAAGTCTGGTAAGAAGGTGAAAGCCGATTGCCTACTGTATGCCAATGGCCGTACCGGTAATACCGATAGCCTGTCGCTGGAAAATATTGGCCTTGAGGCTGATGGCCGTGGCCTGTTGAAAGTGAACAGCATGTACCAGACTGCCCTGCCCCATATCTATGCGGTTGGCGATGTGATTGGCTATCCAAGCCTGGCATCTGCCGCCTACGATCAGGGCCGCATTGCCGCACAGGCGATGGTGAAGGGGGAAGCAACGGCTCACCTGGTGGACGATATCCCCACCGGGATTTATACCATTCCAGAAATCAGCTCCGTTGGGAAAACCGAGCAGCAGCTGACCGCAATGAAAGTCCCTTATGAAGTGGGCCGCGCCCAATTTAAACATCTGGCCCGTGCGCAGATTGTCGGAATGAATGTGGGTACGTTGAAGATTTTATTCCACAGAGAAACCAAAGAGATTTTGGGAATTCATTGCTTTGGCGAACGTGCGGCTGAAATTATCCACATCGGCCAGGCCATCATGGAGCAGAAAGGGGGCGGTAACACGATTGAGTACTTCGTGAACACTACCTTTAACTACCCCACCATGGCCGAAGCCTACCGAGTGGCGGCCTTAAACGGCCTTAACCGCCTGTTCTGATACCGCGGTAAAGTGGCCATCCATTTTTTCGCGGATGGCCTCTGCCAGCTGCTCGTAGCGATTGCGCAGCGGTGAACCAGGGCGATAAACCAGGCCAATGGTGCGCCGCGGCTCTGGCTTATAGCAAGGTATATACACCACACCATCACGTTTACGTTCCGGCGGTACAGACAGCGCAGGCAACAGCGTAATACCACTCCCAGCCGCTACCATATTACGCAGCGTTTCCAGGCTGGTAGCCCGGAAGTGAGTATCTTCATCCGCCCCGGCCTCAAAACAAAACCCCATCGCTTGATCGCGTAAGCAATGCCCATCTTCGAGCATCAGCAGTTTTTCACCGGCTAATTCTGACATCGGCACCCGGTCACGGTTTACCCAGGGGTGATCTTCATAGATCGCTAGTTCCATCGGTTCATCAAACAGTGGCACTTCGATAAAAGCTTCACTCTCTTTGACCAATGCCAGGATCGCACAATCCAGTTTACCGCTATCCAATTGAGCCAATAATTGCTGGGTTTGCGCTTCGTGGAGGTACATTTCCAGTTTTGGGAAGGTCTGGTGCAGCATCGGAATAGTGTGGGGAAGGAGATAAGGCCCCACGGTCGGGATTAAGCCTATATGCAGCGGGCCAGACATGGTTTCACCCTGTTGGCTAGCCATTTCCTTAAGGACTTTGACTTCCCGCAGAACAGTACGCGCCTGATCTACTAGCAGAAGCCCTGCCTGAGTAAACAGTACTTTACGGCTGGTACGCTCCAGCAGCATGACGCCCAGTTCATCTTCCAATTTACGAATCTGGCCGCTAAGGGTTGGTTGGCTTACATGGCATGAGTCCGCCGCACGGCGAAAATGACGATGCTCAGCAAGGGCGACCAGGTATTCAAGATCACGAATATTCATTATTCATCCTCCACGCCATGATAGCCCATGGCGATAGATAGCATAGCAACCAACGATTGTCCCTATCAAGAAGGAAAATGAATAATAACTGGACAAACGGGAACCCTCTCAGCTGACCACTGAGCCTGTTTATGCAAAACTCTCTGAAAGTATAAAGAAAGCCAACGTGAACATTTAGCGGACATTGAGTCCGCTTTTTTTTCTGTAAAAAACCCGGCCTGGCCGGGTTTAAGAAGGAATTACACTAAGCGCTGCCGCGCATCTTCAATGGTCTTTGCCACTTGCTGAGGGGATACTCCGCCTTGCGCCGAGCGCTTCTCCAGGCAAGAGTCCAATGACAGTACCAGGTAAACATCCTCGCCAATGGTTGCGCTGAATCTTTGCAATGCATTCAATGGCAAGTCTTCCAGCGGCAGCCCCTGGCGAAGGGCCTCCACTACCGCCTCACCAACAATATGGTGCGCCTCACGGAAAGGCACCCCTTTCGCGACCAGATAATCAGCCAGTTCAGTGGCATTTGCATAGCCCTGTTGAGCCGCCTCCTGGCAACGGGGGCGTTTCACCTGAATACCATCCAGCACCAGCGCCGCCATATGCAGGCAATCCAGCCAAGTATCCAGAGCATCGAACAGCCCTTCTTTGTCTTCCTGCATATCTTTGTTGTAAGCCAGCGGCAACCCTTTCAAGGTCATCATCATCCCGGTCAATGCCCCCTGCACCCGGCCACATTTACCGCGGATCAGCTCCAGCGCATCGGGGTTTTTCTTCTGTGGCATCAGGGAAGAGCCAGAGGTAACCCGATCGGACAGCTCCACAAAGCCAGCTTCACCAGAGTTGAAGAAAATCAGGTCTTCCGCAAAACGGGAAAGATGCACCATGCTGATGGATGCGTCTGAGAGCAATTCGAGAACGTGGTCGCGGTCAGACACGCTATCAAGGCTATTACGGGTTGCGGAAGCAAAGCCCAACCAGCCCGCCAACTGTTCGCGATCGATATCATAGGCCGTACCTGCCAACGCGCCGCAACCCAACGGGCTAACATCCAGGCGCTTTAGCGCATCCTGTAGGCGGCTTTCATCACGGGCCAGCATTTCGACATAGGCCAGACACCAGTGGGCGAAGGTTACCGGCTGGGCGCGCTGCAAGTGGGTATAACCCGGCATTACGGCATCCTGGTTATGCTCCGCCGTGACCACCAGCGCCTGCTGAAGCTGGCGTACCGCTGACACTAATTCGCTAACCTGATCTTTGCACCACAGTTTAAGGTCAGTGGCGACCTGGTCATTACGGCTACGGCCAGTGTGGAGTTTTTTGCCTAACTGGCCGACTTTGTCGATCAGTTTGCCTTCCACCCAGCTGTGAATATCTTCTGCATCACTTTGCAGGATCATTTGCGGGTTAGCCCGCACTTCTTCGAGCAGGTTATTCAGCGCCACTTCAAGCTGCTGCTGCTCATCAACATTTAATACCCCTACGGTGACCAATGCCTTGGACCAGGCCACTGAGCCAACAATATCTTGCTCAGCCAGGCGGTAATCAAAGCGCAAAGAATCGTTGAATTGTTTAAACCGCTGGTCTGCCGCCTGAGAAAAACGCCCGCCCCAAAGTGCCATCGCTATGCTCCATAAATACTTAATCAGATAAAAATAGAGCGGGCCTGCTGTGCAAGCCCGCCTGGCCTACTAAGTTACTTTTTCTCGTTCAGCGCACGGATACGTGAAGAGAGGGAGAACAGACGAATGAAGCCGCCAGCGTGGCTGTGGTCATACACATCGTCCTCACCGAAGGTGGCAAAGTCTTCGTTATACAGGCTGTTCTGGGATTTTTTCTGGATGGCGCTAACCTGCCCTTTATAAAGTTGCAGCACCACTTCCCCGTTCACCTCTTGCGCCAGAGATTCCGCTGCCGCCTGCAGGGACTGGCGCAGCGGAGCAAACCAACGCCCGTCATACACCACGTAGGACATTTCCAGGCCAACCTGTTCACGCCATTTGAAGCTATCGCGATCCAGTACCAGTTGCTCAACGCCACGCAGCGCAGCCATCATGATGGTGCCCCCCGGGGTTTCGTAGCAGCCGCGGGACTTGATGCCCACCAGGCGGTTTTCCACGATATCAATACGGCCCACGCCATGTTTCGCACCGATAGCATTGAGCTTTTCCAGGCACTGGAATGGGCTTAAGGCCTCGCCATTTACTGCTACTACTTTGCCGTGCTTAACGCTGACAGTAACTTGCTCTGGCTGGTCCGGGGCTTCCTGTGGATCAACGGTCCACACCCAGCAATCTTTGTTAGAAGCATTCCACGGGCTTTCCAGCACGCCGCCTTCGGTGGAGATATGCCAGGCGTTTTCGTCACGGCTGTAGATTTTTTCTAAGGAAGCGGTGGTCGGGATATCGCGCGCTTTCAGATAGTCCAGCAGCGCTTCACGGGAACGCAGGTCCCACTCCCGCCATGGTGCGATCACTTTCAGATGAGGAGCCAGCGCCGCCCATGCAGATTCGAAACGGACCTGGTCGTTACCTTTACCGGTTGCGCCGTGGCACAGGGCATCAGCCCCAACTTTCTCAGCCACTTCCACTAAGGCTTTAGCGATCAATGGACGGGCCATAGATGTACCCAGCAGGTAGCTGCCTTCATACAACGCACCGGTTTGCAGCACCGGGTAAACATAATCACGGATGAACTCTTCGCGCAGATCCACCACGTAGCACTCCACGGCACCGGTACGCAGAGCCTTTTGTTCTACGCCTTTCAGATCTTCACGATCCTGGCCAATATCCACCACACAGGCGACAACTTCGCAACCTTCGTAGTTCTCTTTCAGCCAGGGAATGATGGCGGAGGTATCCAAACCACCAGAGTAAGCCAGCACTACTTTTTTAATACCGTGATTTTTCATCGTATTTTCCTTCAGGGTGCATCTCAAAATTAAGTAAGGATCCGGGTGCCAATGGCAACCCCGTTAAATAAAGAAGGCAGTTGTTCTGCATGGCGCCAAGAGGCGATATCCACTGGGCGCCCCAACGTGCGGGCGGCATCCAGCGCCGCATTCACCTTCACCACCATGCCATCGGTGATGATGCCCTGGGCAATCAACTGCTCGGCTTTGGCAGCCGTCATTTCAGCGATACGCTGGCCTTTACCATCCAGGATCCCGCTCACATCAGACAGCAGAATTAAGTCTGCGCCGAGTGTGGCCGCTAGCGCCGTCGCAGCCTGGTCAGCGTTCACATTCATCAGTTCGCCGTTATCTGTGGCACCAATAGAACTCACCACTGGAATATAGCCGCTAGTCAATAAGGTATTGATCAGTTTGGGCGAGCCGGGAGTCGCCAGGCCAACGTGGCCTAACTCATCATCAAACTTACTCACTTGAACGCTGCCACCGTCACCAAGGTAAAGGCCAACCGCATCAAGGCGGTGTTTTTTAGCCCATGACAGCAAGGTTTTATTGGCGGTCCCGGCAAGCGCGCCAGTGATAATGTCGATCTGGTCGGCTGGGGTAACCCGCAGGCCGTTTTTCTTCTTCACCGGCAGGGAGAGCTTGGCCATCAACTCATCCACCAGACAGCCCCCGCCATGCACAATCACCAGCGGGCGTTGATGGGACTGGCGATATTCCACCAGCGCAGTGAAAAGACGCGCCAGCGCCTCTTCGCTATCGAGCAACACACCGCCTAATTTGATTATTAATGGATTCATCTTCACACCCGCGAGTTAAAGGAGGGCCTGGGTTTCGGCAAAACCAAAACGGATATTCATACATTGCATGGCTTGAGCAGCCGCGCCTTTCAGCAGGTTGTCTTCTGTTGCCACCACAATCAGGTGTTCGCCTTCCACGGCAAACCCGATATCGCAGAACGGCAGACCCACCACGTTTTTCAGCGCTGGAAGGCCTTTGTCATACAGGCGTACCAGCGGCTTATCTGCATAAGCTTGCTGCAAGGCATCATTAATTTGCTGATGGGTAATCCCAGCGGCTAAGCGGCAGGTAATGGTTTCGAGGATGCCCCGTGGGAAGTTCCCCAGGTGCGGCGTGAAGATCACTTCAGCCCCTAAATGACCGGCAATTTCCGGCTGATGACGATGGGTAAACACGCCATAAGGTTGAAGGCTAACTTCACAGAAACTGTTGGAAAGCGCCGCTTTCCGGCCCGCGCCGCTGACGCCACTGGTGGCGTTAATCACTGGCCACTGGCTCAGGTTTAGCAGCCCGCGGTCGATCAACGGTTTGAGCGCCAATTGAGCAGCCGTAGGGTAGCACCCCGGAACCGCCACCAGTTTTGCCTCTTTTAATGCCCCGTGATTCCACTCCGCCAGGCCGTAAACCGCCTGCTCGAGCCACTCGGGGTGCTTATGGGTAAAACCATAGAATTTGGTGTAAAAATCGGGATTATTGACCCGATATGCGCCGGACAGGTCGAAAACGACGCAGCCAGCAGCCAGGAATTGAGGGGCTAAGTCGTGGCTAACTTCATGGGCTGTCGCCAGGAATACTACGTCCACACCGGTAACGAAGCTGCTAATGTCTGCCATGGGTTGTAGCGGCAGATCCACCACGCCTTTCAGTTGAGGATGCAGGTCAGAAATTAATTTTTCCGCATCTGAGCTTTGCGCAGAGACCGTTAAAGCGGTTATGGTCATATGAGGATGGCGAGCGACATAGGTTGCCAGCTCTGCGCCGGTATAACCACTGGCGCCTACTATCAGCGTATTCAACATCGGGGCAATAAACCTTCTTCCGTCGTTGTTTTTAAGGCTGAGGCGGAATGCCTAACCCACGTTACCGAGCGTGGGTTAAATAACCCGGAACCGGACGTTCCTTCTCGCTCCGCGTTATTGTATTTTTATTCACAATAATTGCATGAATATTGATACCCTCCAACCAAAGGTATGTCAACAGTGAAGATGAAATTACCGCCATTTATCGAGATTTATCGCGCGTTAATCGCGACGCCGTCCATCAGCGCCACTGATGCCTCTCTGGATCAGAGCAATGAGTCTTTAATCAATCTGCTGGCAGGCTGGTTTGGCGATTTGGGCTTTACCGTGGAAGTACAGCCCGTACCTGGCACCCTCAATAAATTTAATATGCTGGCAAAGATAGGCTCCGGGGCCGGGGGGCTGCTGTTAACCGGGCATACTGATACCGTTCCCTACGATGATGGCCGTTGGTCGCGGGACCCTTTCACCCTGACGGAGCATGACAATAAGCTTTACGGCTTAGGCACCGCCGACATGAAAGGCTTCTTCGCTTTTATTTTGGATGCCCTGCGCGATGTGGATATCACCAGGCTGGATAAGCCGCTGTACATCCTCGCGACGGCGGATGAAGAAACCTCGATGGCCGGCGCCCGTTATTTTGCCGAAACCGCCACCATTCGCCCGGATTGCGCCATTATTGGGGAGCCAACGTCCCTGCAACCGGTGAGGGCGCACAAAGGCCATCTTTCTAATGCCATCCGCGTGCTTGGCCAGTCAGGCCACTCCAGCGATCCCGACCGAGGCGTCAATGCGATTGAAATCATGCATCAGGCCATCACCCCGATCCTGGCACTGCGGGACAATCTGAAAGCCCGTTATCACCACGATGCTTTTACCGTGCCCTATCCAACATTAAATTTAGGCCATATTCACGGGGGTGATGCTTCTAACCGGATTTGCGCCTGTTGTGAGCTGCATATGGATATTCGCCCACTGCCGGGGCTGACATTAGCGGATCTGGAGGGTTTGTTAACCGAAGCGCTGGAGCCAGTGAGCGCCCAATGGCCCGGGCGGCTAACAATATCTGAGCTGCATCCACCGATTCCAGGCTATGAGTGCCCGCCGGATCACCAACTGGTGCAGGTGGTAGAGAAGCTGTTAGCTACCCCAACGGAGGTCGTGAACTACTGTACCGAGGCACCGTTTATCCAGACGTTGTGCCATACTTTGGTGCTTGGCCCAGGTTCCATTAATCAGGCTCATCAGCCTGATGAATATCTCGAAACCCGCTTTATTAAACCTACCCGTGAATTAATAACCCAAGTTATTCATCATTTCTGCTGGCATTAATTGTTAAGCTAGAAGGGGGGATTCCCCCTTTTTTATTCTCCATCCTTCAGCTTTTCTATAAGAATTACTTATTGAGCTGAGTCTTAATTAAATATGGTAAATTCCAGCAAATTTTTCGTTTGCTGAACCGATTTCGCAGCAATTGACGAAAGGGATCTAACGTGGCTTTATAAAAGACAGTGTTTTGCCCGCAGGGGCGATTTTTGCATTTACACAGTTGGGGTGTCTGGGGTCATATGAACGAACAATATTCTGCTTTGCGAAGTAATGTCAGTATGCTCGGAAAACTACTCGGAGAAACAATAAAAGGTGCGTTAGGCGAGCACATTCTTGACCGGGTAGAAACTATTCGTAAATTATCAAAATCCTCCCGTGGCGGTAACGAAGCCGATCGCCAGGAGCTGCTTACCACGCTGCAAAATCTGTCAAATGAAGAACTGTTGCCAGTGGCCCGCGCATTCAGCCAGTTTTTGAATCTGGCCAATACCGCTGAGCAATATCACAGTATTTCCCCCCAAGGGGAGGCCGCGAGCAATCCGGAAATTATCGCCCGTACCCTGCGTAGATTAAAAGCCCAACCCAATTTAGACGACGCGGCGATTAAGCAATCTCTGGAGGCATTGTCCCTGGAGCTGGTTCTGACCGCGCACCCAACGGAAATTACTCGTCGCACGCTGATCCACAAACTAGTGGAAGTAAACAACTGCCTGAAGCAACTGGATCACACTGACGTTGCCGATTACGAGCGCAACCAGATCATGCGCCGTCTGCGCCAGTTGATTGCCCAGTCCTGGCATACCGATGAAATCCGTAAGCACCGCCCTTCACCGGTGGACGAAGCCAAATGGGGCTTTGCGGTGGTAGAGAATAGTCTGTGGGAAGGCGTGCCTAATTTCCTGCGTGAATTAAACGAGCAACTGACTACCCATCTGGATTACACCCTGCCGGTGGATTTTGTCCCGGTTCGCTTCACCTCCTGGATGGGTGGTGACCGCGACGGTAACCCGAACGTGACCGCTGATATCACCCGCCATGTTTTACTGCTCAGCCGTTGGAAAGCTACCGACCTGTTCCTGAAAGATATTCAGGTGCTGATCTCTGAGCTGTCGATGGTGGATTGCACCGATGAATTTCGTGCCATGGTTGGAGAAGAAAACGAACAAGAGCCTTACCGCTACATTCTGAAAGGCATCCGTACCCAATTAATGGAAACCCAGGCTTGGTTAGAAGCCCGGTTGAAAGGCCAACGCCTGCCGAAGCCTCAAGGCTTGCTGACGCACAATGAGCAACTGTGGGAGCCTCTGCACGCTTGCTATAAATCACTCCAGGCCTGTGGCATGGGCTTTATCGCCAATGGTGAGTTGCTGGACACCCTGCGCCGGGTGAAATGCTTTGGCGTTCCCTTGGTGCGGATTGATGTGCGCCAGGAAAGCACCCGTCACACTGAAGCGCTGGGTGAAATCACCCGTTATATCGGCATTGGTGATTATGAAAGCTGGTCAGAGGCCGACAAACAAGCCTTCCTGATCCGTGAACTGAATTCCAAGCGGCCTCTGTTGCCCCGTCAGTGGGAGCCGAGTGACGACACCCGCGAAGTGCTGGAAACCTGCAAAGTTATTGCGGAGGCGCCGCAAGGTTCTGTCGCTGCATATGTTATTTCCATGGCCAAGACCCCATCCGACGTGCTGGCGGTTCACCTGCTGCTTAAAGAAGCCGGGATTGGCTTTGCCATGCCGGTGGTACCACTGTTTGAAACCCTGGATGACCTGAATAACGCCGATGACGTGATGACTCAGTTGCTGAATATTGACTGGTATCGCGGGTTTATCTCCGGCAAGCAAATGGTGATGATTGGCTATTCTGACTCGGCTAAAGATGCCGGGGTAATGGCGGCTTCATGGGCGCAGTACCAGGCTCAGGACGCATTGATTAAGACCTGCGAAAAAGCGGGAATCGCCCTGACCCTGTTCCACGGGCGCGGTGGCTCGATTGGCCGCGGTGGTGCTCCTGCTCACGCAGCATTACTTTCCCAGCCTCCGGGCAGCCTGAAAGGCGGCCTGCGTGTAACGGAACAGGGTGAGATGATCCGCTTTAAGTACGGCTTGCCCGATATCACCGTCAGCAGCCTTTCTCTCTATACCGGGGCGATTCTGGAAGCCAACCTACTGCCACCGCCAGAACCGCAGCAATCCTGGTGCCGGATCATGGATCAGCTGTCTGCAACCTCCTGCGAGATGTACCGTGGCTACATTCGTGAAAATGAAAACTTCGTGCCTTACTTCCGTTCTGCTACGCCAGAACTGGAGCTGGGCAAATTACCTTTAGGTTCACGCCCAGCAAAACGCCGCCCGAACGGCGGTGTTGAATCCCTGCGCGCCATCCCGTGGATTTTTGCCTGGACTCAGAACCGCTTGATGCTCCCGGCCTGGTTGGGCGCCGGGGCGGCGTTGCAAAACGTCGTCGATGAAGGCGAGCAGGCCGAGCTGGAAACCATGTGCCGCGACTGGCCGTTTTTCTCCACCCGCCTGGGGATGCTGGAGATGGTCTATGCCAAAGCCGACTTGTGGCTGGCGGAGTACTATGACCAGCGCTTGGTTAAACCAGCCTTGTGGCCACTGGGTAAAGAGTTACGTAACCAGCTGGAGAATGATATCCGCGTAGTGCTGGCAATCGCCAATGACAGCCATCTTATGGCTGACCTGCCGTGGATTGCCGAATCCATCATGCTGCGGAATATCTACACCGATCCGCTTAACGTCCTACAGGCGGAACTGCTGCACCGTTCACGCCAGGCAGAGGAGCAAGGCCATGAGCCAGATCCTCAGGTCGAACAAGCGCTGATGGTGACCATCGCCGGGGTTGCAGCAGGTATGCGTAACACCGGCTAACAGCAAACTGCGAGCTATCTCGAACCCCGGCAATGCCGGGGTTCTTTTTTTGCGTTTGGACAGGCGTTCGCGCAACGGTTTATGGCACCATCGGCAGAAGGTTTTAACAAGGGGCCGCCGCCATGCCGCACGACATCATTAACGCTATTGCGCGATTACTCTCAAACACCAGCCCCCTTGGGAGTATCTGGTTTGCCGAAAGCAATGGCGCATCACCGGACATGGCCTGGCAGGTGGACTTCCCCCGGCTGGAGATATTACTTTCGGGCACCCTGACCGATGGTGAACTCAAACTCTCCCCCTTCGATGTGCTTTATGTCCCGGCTAAGGGCTGGAATAGCCCACAATGGTCATCCCCGGCCACTACCCTCAGTATCCTGTTTGGTAAGCAACAGTTGGGGTTCAGCATTTTGCGCTGGGATGGCGGCAAGCTGGAAAATCTCAGCAAACATAATGTGGCCCGGCGTGGCCCACGCATTGGGTCTTTTTTGCTTCAGGCATTAAACGAAACGGCCATGCAACCCCAGG
Organism: uncultured Enterobacteriaceae bacterium; assembly: GCA_966186435.1. Classification (GTDB taxonomy): domain Bacteria; phylum Pseudomonadota; class Gammaproteobacteria; order Enterobacterales; family Enterobacteriaceae; genus CBIFWW01. The sequence goes on along the minus strand of CBIFWW010000007.1, from coordinate 31,861 downwards.
AGCAGCATACGGCCAGGCTAATCGTGAGTAGCTTGCTTAGCCATTGCCAGGATTTGCTGGGCAGCCAAATCCAGACTGCACCCCGCAGCCAGGCGCTCTTTGAGGCGATTCGGGATTATATCGATGCCAATTACCATCAACCCTTAAGCCGTGAGTCAGTGGCACAGGCATTTCATATCTCGCCGAATTACCTTTCCCACCTGTTTCAAAAAACCGGGTCAGTGGGTTTTAATGAATACTTGAGTTTTGCCCGGCTGGAGCAGGCTAAAGCGCTGCTGAAGGGCTATGACATGAAAATCAAAGAAGTGGCCCACGCCTGTGGGTTTGTGGACAGTAACTATTTTTGCCGGCTATTTCGCAAGAACACCGAGCGCTCCCCTTCTGAATACCGCCGCCAATATCATAGCCAGCTCCAGGGGAACCCGATTAGTCCAACGTAATGTGGGTGTGTTGAGGCGTTGCCATTACCCGGCGCACCGCGGCCATGGCCTTTGCCGGGTCCCGTAAAAAGGGGCCAACCGCCGTTTTCACTGTCCTTGCCAGTAAAAAACGTTCAACGCCACGTAGTTCAATATCAGCCACCAGCACCACCGCATCTGCCTGGGCAATATCTTCCGCCGTCAGCGGGTTCTCAATGCCCAATGCCCCCTGGGTTTCCACTTTTATCCGCCACCCTTCCTGCTGGGCGAGTTTTTCCAAACGTTCAGCCGCCATATAGGTATGGGCAACCCCACTGACACACCCCGTCACCGCCACCACATAGCGCATTGAATTCTCTCCCGTTGTCAGCCACCAATTACCACGCGATACCCGGCCTGCTCAGCCAAGGTGCGTAACTTAGCAATATCTTCAGCCTGTGGCACCTGGACACCTGCCATTTCCCAGGTTTTGCCCAGTAGCGCATATTTAGGTTCACCATAGGGATGGAAAGGTAGCAAATGCAGCTCTTTTAATTGCAAAGGTGCCAGCACCTCCAGCGCCCGGTGCAGGTTTTCCTCATTCAGGGTATAGCCGGGTATAAGCGGTAAACGGGGGATAACCCTAACCCCTTCCGCCACCGCCAGCCGTAGGTTATCCAACACCCGAGGGAGGTTAAGCCGCAGGATTTGCTGAGCGCGGGCGGCATCCATTATTTTCAAATCAAAAAGCACTTCATCACACTGGCGCGCCAGAGGCAGGAAGCGTGAGGCTGGTGCATCCCCGGCAGTTTCGATAGCCGTTGGTACCCCGAGTTGCTTTAACCGGGTGAGTAATGCTGTGGCAAACCCCGCTTGCATTAGCACCTCGCCGCCGGAAAGCGTTACCCCCCCACCGGATGCGCGGAAGAAAACATCATCCTTCAATAGCTCTGACGTCAGCCCTTCCACAGTGACATCACGGCCAATGCGTTCCATCGCCCCGGACGGGCACTCATCGGGGTCGTTCAGACAGCTGGGGCAATGCAAACATTTACTCTGGCGGCGCACGGTTTCAATCGCGCCGGAGATGGACTCCGGGTTAGCACACCAGGGGCATAAATGGGGGCACCCCTTGAAGAACACCACGGTACGGATACCGCGGCCATCATTCAAAGAGTAGCGCTGGATGTTGAAAATGCGCCCGGCGCCCGGGCGCGAATCTATGACTTCACAACTGATGCGCTGTGCGGTGGATAATGTCATCCTGGATTTCCTTCGACAGCTCAACAAAGAAAGCGCTATAACCGGCAACGCGAACCACCAACCCGGCAAAATCTTGAGGCCGCTGCTGGGCTTCCCGCAGCGTCTCTGCGTTCACCACGTTAAACTGGATATGCTGCAACTTAAGCCGGGTAAAGCCATGGAGGAAGTCAGTCAGTTTATTCAACCCTGCCGGGCCTTCCAAAGTGGCTGGTGTAAACTTCACATTCAGCAGTGTCCCGTTCGACAGCAGGTAGTTGTCTAACTTGCTTACGGATTTCAGCACCGCCGTCGGCCCCTGGCTATCCTGGCCTAACATCGGCGAAAGCCCACCGTCTGCCAGCTGCTCCCCGGCCAGGCGACCATCGGGTGTGGCCCCTACGACCGCGCCTAAAGGAACGTGAGCGGAAACCGTGTAGGAGCCAGGGGTAAACTGGCCGCCCCGCGGGTTACGGTATTTTTCCACTTCTTTACAGTAGAACCGCAGGAGATCGGCGCTGATAGTATCTACATCGTCGATATCATTACCGTACTTCTCAAAGCGGTTGATTAACCGGGCGCGTACCTGCTTGCCATCCGGGGTATCAAAGTTAGCCTTTAATACCGCCAACAGTTCATCAAAGCTCATGCGCTGTTGATCGAACACCATCCCCTTAAGAGCGTGGAGGGAATCACTCAGGTTGGCGATACCAATCCCCTGCACCCCGGAGAAGTTATAACGCGCCCCGCCTTCGGTTACGTCTTTGCCGTTAACCAGGCAGTCACTAACGAAAGAAGAGAGCAGCGGCACGGGTGCCCAGTCGCGGTGGCCGATATCACAGATGTTGCTGCCCTCCACCATGAGTTTGATGTAGTGGCTGGTTTTGGCGCGGATTTGGCCCAGTAATTCCGGGTAGGTAATCCCTGCATTGCCTTCGTTCTCCAGCAAGACAATTTCCATCACCTTAAGCAGGTTAAACATAGCGATATCGTGTAGCCCGTAAGTACGGCCAGGGATCGATAATTCCACGCAGCCCACCACCGCGTAATCACGGGCATCCTCCAGGGAAACCCCACGGTTCAGGAAGGCTGGCACCACCACTTCATCATTGAAAATCTGTGGAATACCGGTGCCCAGGCGAATGGTCTCTGCGGTTTTAAATAAGAAAGGACGGTCAATCAGTTCATTAACGCGAACCCCCAGGTTTGGCTGGGGTAACTGAATTGTCTGGTAAGCATCCAGGCACAGGAATGAGAGAATATTTACCGCGCTACGGCCATTTTCCGTCAAGCCACCCAGCAGTGCGGTATAACCTGTGGGGAACCCGGCAAAGTAGCGGGCGCTGCCAGTAGAGCGCAGCAGGACAATGTCATTGCATTTTACCCATAGGGATTCCAATAGCTCTTTTAACGCCAGCGGATCGGCCCCCTGATTAAGAGAGGCTTGATAAAACGGCAGCATGTACTGGTCGAAACGGCCAAGGGATATAGAGCTGGCGTTGGATTCATATTGCAGCACGATATTCATGTACCAGAACAGCTGGCATGCCTGGTAAAAATCACCGGGCTTTTCGGTGGCGTTATGGCGGGAGACCTGAGCAAGTGTCAGCAGCTCCTGACGGCGCGTTGCGCTAGCGCAAACCGCTGCCAGGGATTCCGCCAGCTCCGCATAGCGTAAGATATGCCGCTGAGCCGCCTCCAGCACCAGCAATACCGCCGGGTAGAATACGTTGCCCGGCGCATCAGCACAGTGCTGGCGCATTTCAACCACCAGCGCCCCGAGGCCATTATTTAATAGACGCGGGTAATCAATGATGATGTGGCCCTGGCCTTTATCGGTCTGGTTAACGCTAAAGATTTGGGTGCTGACAGCAGCCTGCACCTCGTCAGTCATCTGGGCATTGATAAAATCCTTCATCGAGCGCTTTTCCCAGTAGGGAAAAAGCTGTTCACGATAAACCTGTTTATCTGCTTCGCTAATGTTGAACCGATCCTGTGGACGGGTTGGGAACTGATCCAGCTCCTTCAGCAGCCAGTAGGGATCCATCTCTGGCGACATGATCCCCGCCCTTGGCTTTACTGTGCGGTTCCCGGCAATCAGCTCATCGTCCCGGATCGCAATCTCAACATGATCCAGAATCCAGGCCGTGGCCTTTGCCCGCCGGATCATTACCGGCTCCCCCTCGGTTTGACGGTGGCTTTCGGTATACAACAAGGCACGTTCGAGGGAAATTTCCCGCGTTTGAGTAAACAGCGCAGCCTTGAGGCGTTCGATCCGGTTCAACATAGTTCTCTCCTTAGTCCTGATGGCCCATCATCACAGCCGATAATCAGGCGGTGGGTTGTGCCAAGTGGGCGTCAATCTTGTTCATGATTAGCTCGGCACGTTTTACCGCATCGCTAATATTAACCCGTACAATGGTTTTACCGGCGAAGCGCTCTTCCTGCTTGATCCCGATATCCTTGGTAAGGATAACCATGTCCGCCGCCGCGACATCTTCTGCGGTGAGTTCGTTTTCCAGGCCAATTGAACCTTGGGTTTCTACCTTGATATTCCAGCCTTTGGCTTTCGCTGCTGTTTCCAGTGCCTCCGCCGCCATGTAGGTGTGAGCAACGCCTGATGGGCATGCTGTAACTGCGATAATTGAGGTCATTTTCAGTTTCCTTTTAATTAATTAATTTCGAAATCTAGATCGAGTTCTTCTTCCTGCTTCCCGGCGGCACCCTGCTTATTACGCGCCAGGCTCTTCAGAATATTGACGCTCAGCGCCGTCACTACCGCACCCACTGCCAGCGCCAGTACAAAGCCCAGCTTGCCCTGCACTACCGGCAGAACAATTAACCCACCCCAACCGGCATAGCACTCTGCACCCATCAATGCGGCTGTCACCGCGCCGCAGGCGGAACCCAGCATGATGGAAGGGATAACCCGCAGCGGATCAGCAGCGGCGAAGGGGATTGCCCCTTCAGTGACGCCGACACACCCCATAACCAAGGCGGCTTTCCCGGTTTCACGCTCTTCGTTAGTGAAGTTTTTACGGTTAATCAGCGTGGCAAGCCCCATACCTAACGGAGGAACAGCGATGGCGACGGCGGCAATGGCGACCACGGTGTACACACCCTGCGCCACGCAAATCAACATAAAGGCATAGGCCACCTTGTTAACCGGACCACCCATATCAAAGGCCAGCATTAGGCCCATGATGATGGCAAGCACTACAATGCTGCCTTGCTGCATACCTTGCAGCCAACCAGTCAGGCTCTGGGTTAAGGCCCCAACGGGTTCGCCCAGCCCCCACATCATCACGCCCGCCGTAATAAAGGTGCCAATAATTGGAATAACGAAAATAGGCATAATCGAGCGTAGAATTTTGGGTACCGGGATTTTTTTCAGGTAATAAACCACAATGCCGCCGATTAAACCGGCGATGATGGCCCCAAAAAAGCCCGCCCCGAAAGTCGCGCCGACCCAGGCACCAATAGCGCAGGGTGCGAGCGCTGCGCGTTCAGAGATGGAATAACCGATATAAGCTGCCAGGAAAGGCACCATCAGCGTCAGCCCCGCCACGCCGATATCAAACAACTTCTTGAGGTTGGGATCCGTGGCGGCATCCGGCACCGCCCCTTTGCCATAAAGCATCACCGATACCGCCAGCAAAATACCGCCAGAAACCACAAACGGGATCATGTGGGACACCCCAGTCATTAGGTGCTGGCGGGTGTTTTTTAATATCTGCACCAACTCTTTCATTCTGCCTCTCCTGAGCGAAGGCTCATGCAAGTCTGTAGGATTGTTGTGGCAACAATAAGACAATTCGAGCGAGGTCAGACAGTGGACAAAAATGCCATTTACTGGATATTTGTATGGCATGTGAAATTTTGCGATCGTTCTCAAACCTTGATGAAAAGCCGTTCAGTTAGTCCAGTTTTGTTCTTTGTGAGATGGCTCGCAATTCAGCACTGACATTACATTTGTCCAGTTTTTGGCAGTTTTGTCCCGTGGCGCTTTTCCACTCCAGTTTCTTATCCTGAGTGCAGAATTCATTCCCTGCATTGGAGAGGCGTAATGGCCCTGGTTATTAATTTTCGCTGTGAGTTACCAAATGGAGTTCATGCCCGGCCTGCCAGCCACGTGGAAACCTTATGCAATCGCTTTAATGCCAATATTGAGTGGTTCAATCTGCGGACAGAGCGGCGGGGTAGCGCCAAGAGCGCCCTGGCACTGATCGGCACCAGCACAATCAAGGGTGATGATTGCCAGATAACGATTGAAGGGGATGACGAGCAGGCGGCCCACCAGCAGCTGGCTCAATTTCTGCGTGACGAATTTCCGCATTGTGATGCCCCACTGCCCGATGCCGCCGCACAAGAAGTCACGCCGATCCCCGAATCCCTGGCTCGGTTGCAGCCAAACTTAGTCCAGGGCAACCCAGTCTGTGCCGGTAGCGCCGGGGGAGTGCTGATACCTTTAAGTGCCATCGATCTTAATCAACTGGGCGCGTTACCGGTTGCGGGCAGTATTGAGGATGAACAGCAGCAGCTTGATAAAGGGCTTGGCCTATTAGTACGCCATATTGAATTGCAGCTGCTGGACAGCAACGGCACAACCAGCGCGATTCTTGAGGCTCATCGCTCCCTGGCGCGGGATGAAGCCTTGCGCCAACATTTACTTGGCGGGGTGCTAACCAATTTGAGCTGTGCCCAGGCCGTCATTAATAGCACCAACCATTTTTGCGATGAATTTGCCGCCTCCGAAAGTGTATATATTCGCGAGCGGGTATTGGACGTGCGCGATGTTTGCTACCAGTTGCTCCAGCACATTTATGGGGAAACCCGCTTCCCGGCACCGGGCAAGCTTCAGCAGGCATCAATATGCATGGCTGATGAATTAACCCCAAGCCAGTTTCTGGAGTTAGATAAAAAGCTACTCAAAGGGCTGGTGCTGCGCAATGGCGGCTCCACCTCTCATACGGTGATTCTGGCCCGTTCCTTTAATATCCCGACGCTGGTTGGTGTGGATATTGTCACGCTGGAAGCCTGGTCAGGTACGCCGGTACATATTGACGGCAATGCCGGGGTGTTGGCCGTTGATCTTTCTGAACCGGTACGCCGCTATTACCAGCAAGAGGCTTGGGTAAATCAACAAATCCTGGCCCAGCAGCAACAGTGGGTCGATAAAGAGGCCCGCACGGCTGACGGTATCCGGATAGAGGTCGCGGCGAATATTGCCCATGCTATGGAATCCGCCCCCGCTTTCTCTCAGGGTGCGGAAGCCGTCGGCCTGTTCCGTACAGAAATGCTGTATATGGATCGCGCCAGCGCACCGGATGAGAACGAGTTATATAACATTTACTGCCAGGCACTTGAGAGTGCCAAGGGCCGCAGCATTATCGTGCGCACCATGGATATTGGCGGCGATAAGCCAGTGGATTACTTAAATATCCCGGCGGAAAACAACCCATTCCTCGGTTACCGTGCGGTGAGGATTTATCAAGAATATCTGGCGCTGTTCCACACCCAGCTGCGATCCATTTTGCGTGCCTCTGCCCACGGGTCGCTCAAAATCATGATCCCGATAATCTCCTCGATGGAAGAGATCCTGTGGGTGAAGGATCAGTTGGCAGAAGTGAAGCAGGCGCTGCGGGCTGAGCACATTCCTTTTGATGAAAAAATTCCGCTGGGGATCATGCTGGAAGTCCCTTCGGTGATGTTCATCATCGACCAGTGCTGTGAGGAAATAGATTTCTTCAGCATCGGCAGCAACGACTTAACCCAATATCTGCTGGCAGTAGACCGGGATAACGCCAAAGTCACCCGCCATTACAATAGCCTCAACCCCGCCTTTTTGCGGGCGCTAGACCATGCCGTTCAGGAGGTTCATCGCCAGGGTAAATGGATTGGGCTGTGTGGTGAACTGGGGGCCAAAGGCTCCGTGCTGCCCTTACTGGTCGGCCTTGGGTTAGATGAAATCAGCATGAGCGCCCCGGGCATCCCGGCCACCAAAGCCCGGCTGGCGGATCTGGATAGCCGCGCCTGCCGCCAGCTGTTAAATCAAGCAATGGCTTGCCGCACTTCTCTCGAAGTGGAACACCTGCTGGCCCAATTCCGTATGTCGGCACAGGATGCCCCACTGCTGGCCGCAGAGTGTGTTTCCCTCGAGAACGACTGGCGCAGCAAAGAAGAAGTAATCAAAGGGATGACGGATAACCTGCTACTGGCGGGCCGTAGCCGTTACCCGCGCAAGCTGGAGGCCGATTTATGGGCCAGGGAGGCCGTGTTCTCCACTGGCTTAGGCTTCAGCTTTGCCATACCCCACAGCAAATCAGAACATATTGAGCAGTCCACCATCAGCGTGGCGCGTCTGCCCGCCCCTGTAGCCTGGGGGGATGAGGAAGCGCAATTTATTATCATGCTCACCCTGAATAAACACGCCGCCGGTGACCAGCACATGCGCATTTTCTCCCGCCTGGCGCGGCGCATTATGCATGCCGGGTTCCGTGATGAGCTGGTGAATGCTAATGACAGTGCTGCGGTGATTGCGCTGTTGTCCCGGGAACTCGAACTTTAACCTTGTAAGGACATACCATGGAACTGTATCTGGATACCGCCAATGTGGCTGAAGTTGAGCGTCTGGCGCGCATTTTCCCTCTTAGCGGTGTCACCACTAACCCAAGCATTATCGCGGGGGGTAAAGAATCTCTTTGGGAGGTACTGCCACGGCTACAACATGCCGCAGGCCCATCGGCTAAGCTCTTTGCCCAAGTTATGGCGCGGGATGCCGACGGAATGGTGAAAGAGGCCCAGCGTCTGGATAACACCCTGCCGGGGATCGTGGTTAAAGTCCCGGTAACGGCAGAGGGTTTGGCCGCCATCAAGCTTCTAAAAGTGAAAGGCATCCCAACACTCGGCACCGCAGTATACAGTGCGGCACAGGGGTTACTGGCGGCGTTGGCGGGGGCGGCCTACGTGGCCCCTTATGTTAACCGGGTTGATGCCCAAGGGGGGGACGGTATCGGGATGGTGGCAGAGTTGCAGTCATTGCTGGAACTTCACGCCCCTCAATGCAAAGTGCTGGCCGCCAGCTTTAAAACACCGCGCCAGGCACTGGATTGCCTGTTAACCGGTTGCCAGGCCATCACCCTGCCGCTGGACGTAGCCCAGCAAATGCTGGCAGCCCCGGCGGTAGAGGCGGCGGTAATTAAGTTTGAGCAGGACTGGCAAAACGCCTTTGGTGAATTAAAGCTGTAAACCACTAAGGGGCCGTGGCCCCTTAGTTTTATGCTTTGCAGGCGGGGCGGACGCCCAGAGTATGACAAATGGCGTAACTCAACTCGGCGCGGTTCAGGGTGTAAAAATGGAAGTCTTTAACCCCCTCCCGGCTGAGGATCTTCACCATATCCATGGCGATATTGGCCCCCACCAGCTTGCGGGTTTCGGCATCATCTTCCAGGCCGTCAAACTGGGCATCCATCCATTTCGGCACCCGGACGTTAGTCAGGCCAGCGAATTTTTTTAGTTGCTTATAGTTACTGACCGGCAGGATCCCCGGCACGATTTCAACATCTATACCGGTGGCGACACAGCGGTCGCGGAAGCGCAGGTAGCTTTCCACATCAAAGAAGAACTGGGTGATGGCGCGGTTGGCACCGGCATCAATTTTACGTTTGAGGTTAATTAAATCGGCCTGGGGGCTTTTGGCCTCCGGGTGGACTTCCGGGTACGCCGCCACGGAAATATCAAAATCCGCTTCGGCCTTTAATAACGCCACCAGATCGCTGGCATACATTTCTGGGTGGCCTGCCCCGCCGGGCAAATCCCCGCGCAGGGCCACTATATGGCGAATACCGTTATTCCAGTAATCCCGGGCAATGGTGCGTAGCTCGTTGGCGCTGGCATCAATACAGGTCAGATGGGGTGCGGCCTCCAGGCCTGTACGCTCCTTAATCCCTTTAATAATACTGTGGGTACGGTCGCGCTCGCCTGAGTTGGCCCCATAAGTCACCGAGACAAATTTCGGCTTCAGGCTGCTTAAACGATCGATGGAAGACCAGAGGGTTTGCTCCATTTCACTGGTGCGCGGCGGGAAAAATTCAAAAGAGACATTAATCCGTCCCTGCAATTCTGCAAGGCTCTGGTTCAGTGCTTCCCGCTGGTTGGCGTGAAAAAAGCTCATACCCTACCCCTTCTATCATTGTAATAATTGTATGTTGTGTTTTATGAACATCCATACGTTTAGACGTCCAGATGTAAAGATGACTAAAAACCACAATCTCGTCAATGGAAAAACCATCAATGAGGAGTGAGTAATTTTCAGGCAACTTGAAATTCGTTCAGGATAGTGATCGCGAAGGGAGTTAGGGTAAAGGCAGAGAGTAAAACGGGCTGCATCAGCAGCCCGTCAAAGATTACAGCAGTTGCGCCAGCCGGTTGAGATCCGACTGGATAGCCCCGGCGGTGACATCACGGCCAGCCCCCGGGCCACGGATCACCAGCGGATTATCGCGATACCAGCGGCTTTCGATGGCAAATACGTTATCGCAAGGCAGTAAAGATGCCAGCGGGTGTTCAGCACGCACCGCCTCAACCCCCACCCGCGCCTTACCGGTGGCATCAAAGCGGGCCACGTATCGTAGAACCAGCCCCATCTCCTGGGCCGCTTCCAGCCGCTGCACCATTTGCTCGTTCAACTCATCGCCATTTTCAAAGAAATGATCCACGGAGCCATTTTCACAGCCCGCTGGCACCAGTGATTCCACCCGCACTTGATCCGGCTCGATGTCATAACCCGCTTCACGGGCCAGGATCACCAGCTTACGCATCACGTCATGGCCGGATAAGTCTTCCCGCGGGTCTGGCTCGGTTAAGCCTTGCTGCCAGGCCTGATCCACCAGCTCGGTAAAAGGCACGGAGCCATCGAATTGCAGGAACAGCCAGGACAAGGTGCCGGAGAAAATCCCGCTCAGGGACAGAATGGCATCCCCGCTATCGCGTAGATCCCGCACAGTGTGGTTAACCGGCAGCCCGGCGCCTACCGTGGCGTTATACAGCCACTGACGCCCGGTTTTAGCGAAAGCATCGCGAATTTGGCGATAGTTATCACTGCTGCTGGCCCCGGCCAGTTTATTGGCACTGATAACGTGGAAGCCATGACTAGCGAAATCCAGATACTGCTCGGCCAGCTGGGCGCTGGCGGTGACATCCAGTACCACCAGATCGTCGTAAGGGTGCGCGCGCATCCATAAGAACAGGGATTCTTCGTCCTGTTCAACCGCCTCATCATTAAAGAAGGCTAAGGCCCGGCTGGCATCCAGCCCGTCATAGCTCAACAGGCTACGGCTGCTATCCACCACCCCGGCCAGCACAAACTCCATACCGGTGCGAGCGGAGAGCGTTTCCTGCTCCCGGGCAAACAGCTCCAGCCAGCGGGAGCCAATGTTACCTTTACCAAATAGTACCAGGCCCACGCGTTTTTCAGCACGGAACAATGATGTATGCAGGCCCTGAATCAGGCTGACTGTCGGGCCGACGCGCAGCACTGCCACCAGGCTGATGTTATCCTCGGACTGCCAGACGAACTCTACCGGCTGATCTTTTAGCTGCTGCCAGAAGCGGTGACCATGCAGCGGGTTCCGGGCCACGCCAGCCCCCACCATAGCCACCAGTGCCAGGCCTTCACGCAGGCGCAGCGCACCCGGCAAGGCAGACTCATCCAGTGAAGCCAGGGCGCTGCCCACGACTTCGGAAGTGAAGCACAGTTGCAACAGGTGACGATCGGGATGGACGCCTACCGCCAGTGGGCGCATCTGCGCCCGACTCAGGGCGGCATCCAGCTCATGATGAGCCAGTTTAAAGTCCACATGCTCAGGCACCTGATATTCAATCAGGCACACGTCATCATGGCTGGTGACGATCCGTGCACCGGTGCCGGAGGCCAGCACCCGCTCAATACGGGTAGACCCCTGATCCGGGTGGTAGCTACAGCGCAGCTGAAGATCGATATCGCTCCCGGAAACCGGTTGAAGGGTGCGGGCGTGCAGTACCGGGGCCGCCAGACGGGCCAACTCACTGGCTTCATCCAGGCGCAACAGCGGCAGCAGGCAGGCATCTTTCACTTTACGTGGATCGGCGCTGTAGACCCCGGCAACATCGCTCCAGATGGTGACGCGGGAAACCCCGGCCAGCGCACCGATTTGCGTCGCTGAATAGTCGGAACCATTACGGCCCAACAAGACGGTTTCCCCGGCATTGTTGCGGCAGATAAAGCCGGTCACCACGATGCGTTTATTAGGATGCTGTGCCAGCAACTGCTGTAACAGCGGGTAGGATAAGCCTTCATTGACTTGAGGCTGGGCGGCACGCTCTGCACGCATAAAGTCCCGGGCATCCAGCCAGGCAGATTCCATCCCTTGCTGGTTTAGCACTGCCGCCATCAGACGGGCAGACCATACCTCACCGTGACCCACGACTTCGGCATACACCGCTTCGCTAATTTTCCCGTCCAGCAGCCCTGCCAGGTGTTCCAGATCGCGGATAAAGCTGTCAATCAGCAATTCCGCTTGGCTCGCCGGCAACAGGCCACCGATCAGCTCACACTGATAACGCCGCAGGTTTTGCTGCACCTGATGAGCGGAAAGCCGGTCGCTCTGGCTGAGCTTCAGCCAGCTAATTAATTGGTTGGTGGTACTGCCTGCGGCAGAAACCACCATCATATCGCCCGGCTGTGCGTGGTCGGCCATAATGCCCGCTACGCGCAGGTAACACTTCGCATCGGCCAGGCTGCTGCCGCCGAATTTGTGTAGTTGTCGAGCCGTTGTCCCTGGTTGGGCGGAAACACTCATGCTTACCTCTCAGATGCCGACCGGAAGGCTTGTTCCAGATCGGCGATTAAATCTTCACCATCTTCAATGCCTGCCGAGATGCGCAGTAGCGTCTCGGAAATACCGGCGGCGGCGCGCGCCTCCGGGGCCATGCCTGCGTGGGTCATGGTGGCGGCGTGGGAGATCAGGCTTTCCACACCACCCAAGGATTCTGCCAAGGTAAACAGTGACAACCCGCTCAGGAAGCGACGCAGGGTACTCTCATCACCGTCGAGTTCAAAGCTCAACATTGCCCCAAAACCTTTCTGCTGGCGCGCGGCGATAGCGTGGCCTGCATTTTCCGGTAAAGACGGGTGATAAAGCTTTTTCACCAGTGGTTGAAACTTCAAAAAATTAACGATGGCCTGGGCATTGCGTTGGGCCACATCCATACGTGGGCCTAAGGTGCGCAAGCCACGTAATAACAGATAGCTATCGAATGCCCCGCCGGTTACGCCGATATTATTGGCCCACCAGGCCAGTTCGGTCACGGCTTCTTGATCCCGGGCAATCACCACCCCGGCCACCACATCTGAGTGACCATTCAGATATTTGGTACAGGAATGGAGCACCAGGTCGGCCCCCAGAGCCAGTGGATTTTGTAACGCCGGACTAAGGAAGGTGTTATCCACTACGCTTATGGCCCCGACTTCACGGGCCAGCCCGCAGATTTTCGCAATATCTACCACCCGCAACAATGGGTTGCTTGGGCTTTCTACCAATACCAGCCGTGGTTTTTCTGCCAGGGCGGCCTTCAGCGCCGCTTCATCGCCTTGATCGACAAATAAAACTCGGTAGCAACCGCGTTTTTCCAGGCTATCAAATAAACGGTAACTGCCGCCGTAGCAATCATGGGGAGCAACCAGCAGGTCACCTGGTTTGAGATACACCGTGGTCACCAAATGAATCGCTGACATACCGGTGTTGGTCAGTACCGCCCCGGCACCGCCTTCCAGCTCGGCCAATGCCCGCTGCACAACGTCACGGGTTGGATTGCCGCGGCGAGAGTAATCGTGTGCGCGCGGTTCATTAAATCCGGTGAAGTTATAGGTGCTGGACAGGTGAATGGGGGGAACAACGCAGCCATACTGCTCATCGTCGTTCAAACCGCTACGTACTGCGATGGTGGCCTGTTTACGGGTCATGTTCGCTGGCTTCCTGGCATGGAGGATGAAAGTCGGCTTTCAGAGTAAACATTCACATTATGGACGTCAATACATCTGGACATCTAAACTTCTTTGCGTATAGATTGAGAAAACGGACATTAGACGTTAAAATTGTATGCTTAAGACAACGGTGTGTCGCCGCTATGCACGGTATAATCCGCACCGAAACCATAATTTATATGCTGTAGCCCTACCCGGGTGAATGCATTCTTCCAATGTTGAGAGGATCAAGGTAAACCATGGCTGAATGGAGCGGCGAATATATCAGCCCTTACGCTGAGCACGGTAAGAAGAGTGAACAAGTAAAGAAAATTACGGTGTCCATTCCTCTGAAGGTGTTAAAAATCCTCACTGATGAACGCACCCGTCGTCAGGTCAATAACCTGCGTCACGCGACTAATAGTGAACTGTTGTGTGAGGCATTCTTGCATGCCTTCACCGGCCAACCGCTGCCAAACGATGAAGATCTGCGCAAAGAGCGTAGTGACGAAATCCCGGAAGCAGCGAAAATTATCATGCGCGAACTGGGGATCGACCCGGAGAGCTGGGAATACTAATTCCAGAAAGCAAAATAGGCGCCACAGGCGCCTTTTTTCGATTCAAGCAACTTATTTGCTGCTTGGGATGCTGAAACGTTTGTTGAAACGATCAACACGACCGCCGGTATCAACCTGACGTTGTTTACCAGTGTAGAACGGGTGGCATTTGCCGCATACGTCCAGGTTCAGGTCGTGACCCACGGTTGAGTGAGTTTTGATAACGTTACCGCAAGAACAAGTTGCAGTAATTTCTGCGTAATTAGGGTGAATACCTTTTTTCATGGAAAAAACCTCTGTAAAGGCCGCGTCGCTCTTCCAGCCCTAACGCCAGACACCACGCGATGTTGATAAAGTGAGTTTTTTGGCTGCACCTGAGTACACCAAAGGCGGCGAATCATACAGAATCTCTTCACCGTATGCAATCCTGTCCGCCATTTCTTCCATACACAGTGTACACTGTGGCGTCTTTTTTTTCAGCCCGGAGTGTGAATGACCGTCGCACGCGTTGCCCTGCCCGTCCCCCTGGACCGAACCTTCGATTACCTGATCCCTGATGGAATGCAGGTGGCGCCCGGCGCCCGGGTGCAGGTCCCTTTTGGCAAGCGCACCATGACGGGATTAGTGGTTCAGCAAAGCGATAACAGTGAACTTGCGCTGAAAGATCTAAAACCCGTGGCAGAAGTGCTCGATGGTACATCCTTGTTCCCATCTTCTTTATGGAAGCTACTGCTCTGGGCCGCAGATTATTACCATCACCCTCTCGGCGAGGTATTGTTCCATGCTTTGCCGGTGCTGTTGCGCCAGGGTAAACCGGCCCATGCCGCACCCCTTTGGTACTGGTATGCCACTGAGCAAGGCATGGCGACGGATATCAACACCCTAAAGCGTGCCCCCAAGCAACAGCAAGCGCTGTCTGCTCTTCGCCACGGCCATCTTTGGCGCCATCAAGTAGCCGAAGCGGATATTGCTGAAAGCGCACTGCAGGCGCTGCGCACCAAAGGGCTGTGCGATTTACGCAGCGAGTTGCCGGGAACCCATGACTGGTGCCCGGGTTTTAGGGTTTCTGCCGACAGGCTACGCCTGAATACCGAGCAAGCTACGGC
Organism: uncultured Enterobacteriaceae bacterium; assembly: GCA_966186435.1. Lineage (GTDB taxonomy): Bacteria > Pseudomonadota > Gammaproteobacteria > Enterobacterales > Enterobacteriaceae > CBIFWW01. The sequence goes on along the minus strand of CBIFWW010000007.1, from coordinate 16,560 downwards.
GGTGGGTGCAGTACATAGCAGCCTGGATAATTTTGCCGCCTGGCTACTGGAGGGGATCACCGGCTCCGGTAAAACCGAGGTCTACCTAAGCATTCTGGAAAACGTGCTGGCAAAAGGCCGCCAGGCTCTGGTGCTGGTACCGGAAATCGGCCTGACCCCACAAACCATCGCCCGCTTCCGGGAGCGTTTTAATGCGCCGGTAGAAGTGCTGCACTCCGGCTTGAATGACAGCGAGCGCTTAGCCACCTGGCTGAAAGCCAGCAGCGGTGAAGCGGCCATCGTCATCGGCACACGCTCTGCCCTGTTCACCCCCTTTAAAAACCTTGGGGTGATTGTGATTGATGAAGAGCACGACAGTTCCTACAAGCAGCAGGAAGGCTGGCGCTATCACGCCCGCGATTTGGCGGTGTTCCGCGCCCATAGCGAAGGCCTGCCGATTATTATGGGCACCGCCACCCCGGCGCTGGAATCGCTGCATAATGTCCGGGTAGGGAAATACCATCGTCTGACCTTAACCAAGCGGGCCGGCAATGCCCGCCCGGCGGCGCAGCATGTGGTTGATCTCAAAGGGCAACAGCTCCAGGCGGGGCTGGCCCCCGCGCTGATCGCCAGGATGCGCCAGCACCTAAAAGCCGACAATCAGGTGATCCTGTTCCTTAACAGGCGCGGGTTTGCCCCGGCGTTGTTGTGCCATGACTGCGGCTGGATTGCCGAATGCCCGCGCTGCGACCATTACTACACCTTCCATCAAAGCCATCGCCAGCTGCGTTGCCACCATTGCGACAGCCAGCGCCCGGTGCCGCCACAATGTCCAAGCTGCGGCTCCACCCATCTGGTACCGGTGGGGATGGGCACTGAGCAGCTTGAGCAAAGCCTGGGGCCGATATTTCCGGGGGTGGCGCTCTCCCGTATCGACCGCGATACCACCAGCCGTAAAGGTGCCCTTGAGCAACAGTTGGCGGAGGTGCATCGGGGCGGTGCCCGTATCTTGATCGGAACCCAGATGCTGGCTAAGGGCCACCACTTCCCGGACGTTACTTTGGTGGCATTACTGGATGTGGATGGTGCGTTATTTTCTGCGGATTTCCGTGCGCCAGAACGCTTCGCCCAGCTTTATACCCAGGTTTCTGGCCGGGCAGGCCGGGCGGGGAAAGCCGGTGAAGTGGTGCTGCAAACCCACCATCCGGAGCACCCATTGCTCCAGACTTTGCTCCATCAAGGCTATGACGCCTGGGCGCAGCAGGCACTCGCCGAGCGCCAGAGCGTTCAGCTGCCCCCCTGGAGCAGCCACGTTTTGATTCGGGCGGAAGATCATAACAATCAGCAGGCCCCGCTGTTTCTTCAGCAACTGCGCAATTTGCTCCAGGCCAGCCCAATGGCGGATAACCAGCTGTGGCTAATGGGGCCGGTGCCGGCTTTGCAGCCTAAGCGCGGGGGGCGTTTCCGCTGGCAATTACTGCTACAACACCCTTCCCGTGCCAAACTCCAACGCATAGTCAGCGGGGCAATGGCGCTGGTAAATACCCTGCCGGAAGCCCGAAAGGTGAAGTGGTATCTCGACGTAGATCCCTCTGAAAGTTAAAGCGAAAACTCAGTTATGCGAGGCGGATCGAAAAATTCAACTCGCGTCACAGTTCCAATGAAATTTATGTAACTCCGAGGTAAAAATTCTGCTAAAAATGTGAGCACGGTCAGACAACTGGAATTGTCGGCGCCCGTAGAATGGATATGCGAGGAGAAGATGTTGAAGCAAAAGAAGCAAGTTGTCGCAGCAACCATGAAAGATGTTGCCCTGAAAGCTAATGTCTCCACCGCGACAGTATCACGTGCATTAATGAACCCGGATAAAGTCTCCCAAACCACTCGCCATCGCGTTGAACAGGCGGCGATCGACGTTGGCTATCTACCGCATGCCCTCGGGCGCAACGTTAAACGTAACGAATCACGGACGATTCTGGTTATTGTTCCCGATATCTGCGATCCCTTTTTCAGTGAAATCATTCGCGGTATCGAAGTCACCGCAGCGGCCGAAGGCTATTTGGTATTAATTGGTGATTGTGGTCATCAAAATCAGCAAGAAAAAACCTTTATCGATCTGATTATTACCAAGCAAATCGACGGTATGTTACTGCTTGGCTCACGCCTGCCCTTTGATGCCAGCAAAGAAGAGCAGCGCAACCTGCCACCGATGGTAATGGCCAACGAGTTTGCGCCCGAGCTTGAGCTTCCCACCGTCCATATTGATAACCTAACGGCGGCCTTCCACGCGGTTAACCACTTACTCGAGCTGGGCCACACTCGCATCGGCTGCATTGCCGGGCCGGAAGAGATGCCACTGTGCCATTATCGCCTGCAAGGGTATGTGCAGGCGCTGCGTCGCAATGGAATGACGATAGATCCACGCTTGATTGCCCGTGGAGATTTTAGTTTTGAAGCCGGGGCCGCGGCGATGGAGCAATTAATTAATCAGCCCGTGATGCCCACGGCCATTTTCTGCCACAGCGATGTCATGGCCCTCGGGGCGCTTTCCTACGCCAAGCGCAACGGGTTACGCATTCCGCAAGATATTTCACTTATTGGCTTTGATAACATAGCTTTATCTCAGTTCTGCGATCCGCCACTCACCACGGTTGCCCAGCCGCGGTACGAAATCGGACATCAGGCTATGCTGCTATTGTTAGACCAGTTAAATGGACAAATGGTCAGCAGCGGCTCACGATTACTGGATTGCGAGCTGATAATTCGAGGCTCCACGCAAGCTGTTAATGGAAAATAAGCAGCTTTAGGACACACCAATATGGTCAAAGGCCCGCCCCTTAAGTAACATGGCGGGCTGGTATACCAATGAATACAGCGAAACGATAGTGGCACAACGTGATTATGTACGCCGTGGGCAATCGGCTCCTGCGCGGCGAAAAAAAACCAATTCTCGCAGTAAAAAAGCGTCCCATGGCATGCCCGCTGTCTCACCGGCAATGATTGGCATCGCTGCCGCCGTTCTGGTGGTTTTTATTGGCGGCCTGTATTTCATTACGCACCATAAAAAAGAAGAGAGCGAAGTATTGCCGGGCCAAAAGGTTGCCGGGAATGGTTTGCCACCTAAGCCGGAAGAGCGCTGGAAGTACATTAAAGAACTGGAAAGCCGCCAGCCGGGCGTGCGTGCGCCAACGGAACCCTCCGCCGGTGGTGAAGTGATTAATCCGAAACAGTTAACCGATGAGCAGCGTCAGTTGCTGGATCAGATGCAGGCCGACATGCGCCAGCAACCGACTCAGCTAAACGAAGTGCCGTGGAACGAACAGACACCGGCTCAACGTCAGCAAACATTGCAACATCAGCGCCAACTGGCCCAACAGCAGCAATGGAATATGCAGCAGCAACAGGAAGCCGCGCGGGTGCAATCTCAGGGGGCGGAACAGGCTTATACTCAGAATCGCCCAGTAAGCGCACCGCAAGCGCAACAGCGCCCGGCGAAAACGCAGCAGCCCTATCAGGATTTAATGCAGACGCCGGCTCACACTGCCGCTCAGCCTAAATCCGCACCGGTGACAGTAGCTAACGACGCGCCTAAGCCAACTGCTGAGAAGAAAGATGACCGCCGCTGGATGGTGCAGTGCGGCTCCTTCAAAGGTGCCGAGCAGGCCGAAACCGTGCGTGCACAACTGGCCTTCGAGGGTTTCGACTCTAAAATTACCACTAATAATGGCTGGAACCGGGTGGTGATTGGCCCAGTCAAAGGCAAAGATAAAGCCGATAGCACCATTGAACGTCTGAAGATGGCTGGCCACGCAAACTGTATTCGTCTCGCTTCCGGGGGTTGAAACCCCTAAAATCCCCCCCATCTCTATCTGCAATCTGTCCCCGGTTTATGGCCGGGGTTCATATCCTGATATGCAAAAAGGGGTCTGCACGTGACAACTATAGTGAGTGTGCGCCGTAACGGCCATGTAGTGATTGGTGGTGATGGTCAGGCCACGCTAGGCAACACCGTGATGAAAGGCAACGTGAAAAAAGTCCGTCGCCTGTACAACGACAAAGTGATTGCCGGTTTCGCCGGGGGTACTGCGGATGCCTTTACGCTGTTTGAATTGTTCGAACGTAAGCTGGAAATGCACCAGGGTCACTTGGTCAAAGCCGCCGTTGAACTGGCGAAAGACTGGCGAACCGACCGGATGCTGCGCAAGCTGGAAGCCCTGCTGGCGGTAGCGGATGAAACCGCCTCTCTGATCATCACCGGTAATGGTGATGTGATTCAGCCAGAAAACGATCTGATTGCCATTGGCTCCGGTGGGCCTTATGCCCAGGCAGCGGCCCGCGCCATGCTTGAGAATACCGAGCTGAGCGCCCGTGACATTGTGGAAAAATCCCTCGGGATTGCCGGTGATATCTGTATCTACACCAACCACTTCCACACCATCGAAGAATTACCGTCTAAAGCGTAAGGACCCTCCATGTCTGAAATGACCCCACGCGAAATCGTCAGTGAACTTAACAATCACATCATCGGTCAGGATGCGGCTAAACGCTCCGTGGCTATCGCGCTGCGTAATCGCTGGCGCCGGATGCAGCTGGACGAAGCATTACGTCACGAAGTGACACCGAAAAACATTCTGATGATCGGCCCAACCGGCGTAGGTAAAACTGAAATTGCCCGCCGCCTGGCGAAACTCGCTAATGCGCCGTTTACCAAAGTTGAAGCAACAAAATTTACCGAAGTAGGCTACGTAGGTAAGGAAGTGGACTCTATCATCCGCGATCTGACTGATTCTGCCATTAAAATGGTGCGTATTTCTGCTATCGAGAAAAACCGCTATCGCGCCGAGGAAATGGCCGAAGAGCGTATTCTGGATGTGTTAATTCCACCCGCTAAAAACAACTGGGGGCAGTCTGAACAGGCGCAAGAGCCTTCCACTGCACGCCAGGCATTCCGCAAAAAACTGCGTGAAGGCCAGCTGGATGACAAAGAAATCGAGATCAATCTTGCCGCTACTCCGATGGGCGTGGAAATCATGTCCCCTCCGGGCATGGAAGAGATGACCAGCCAGCTGCAATCCATGTTCCAGAACCTGGGTGGCCAGCAGCAGAAAGCGCGTAAGCTGAAAATCAAAGACGCCATAAAGCTGTTGATTGAAGAAGAAGCAGCGAAGTTGGTTAACCCGGAAGAGCTGAAACAGCAGGCTATCGACGCCGTTGAACAGCACGGGATCGTATTTATTGATGAGATCGATAAAATTTGTAAGCGTGGCGGTAATTCCTCTGGCCCGGATGTTTCCCGTGAGGGGGTTCAGCGTGACCTGCTGCCATTAGTGGAAGGCTGTACGGTTTCCACCAAGCACGGCATGGTGAAAACTGACCATATCCTATTTATCGCCTCCGGCGCATTCCAGGTAGCCAGCCCTTCTGACCTGATCCCAGAACTGCAAGGCCGTCTGCCAATCCGCGTTGAGCTTCAGGCACTGACCACTCAAGACTTTGAACGCATTCTGACGGAGCCGAGTGCTTCCATTACTGTGCAGTACAAAGCGTTGATGGCAACGGAAGGCGTGAATATCGACTTCACCGCCGACGGTATCAGCCGCATTGCCCAGGCCGCATGGCAGGTTAACGAAAGTACTGAAAACATCGGTGCCCGCCGTCTGCACACTGTACTGGAGCGTCTGGTAGAAGATATCTCCTATGATGCCAGTGATTTGAGTGGCCAAACGATTGTCATCGACGGTGAATACGTCAGTAAGCACCTGGATGAATTAGTTGCAGATGAAGATCTGAGCCGTTTTATCCTATAATCGCCAGTAATGCATTTTCATCACAAATGATGGGGGCGGATTTGCCCCCATTTTTATTTCTGGCGCACACAATGACTGACTCTCAACCCACCAGCATGGCTCAAGCCTGGCTGGAAAGCCTCCGTTTTAAAACCTTACCACTCGCTTTTGCATCCATTGTTGTGGGCACCGCTCTGGCCTGGTGGCAAAATGTGTTTAATCCCCTTACCGCTCTGCTGGCATTAATCACCGCCGGGCTACTGCAAATCCTCTCCAACCTGGCCAATGACTATGGCGATGCGGTTAAAGGCAGCGATAAACCAGACCGTATCGGACCATTACGCGGGATGCAGAAAGGGATGATCACCCAAGCCCAGATGAAACAGGCGCTTATCGTCACCGTAATATTGATTTGCCTGTCCGGGCTGGCGTTGGTGGCTGTTTCCTACCGTACCCCAGCGGATTTCTTTAGCTTCCTGCTGCTGGGCGTATTGTCCATCGTGGCGGCCATTACCTATACCGTCGGCACCCGCCCCTATGGCTATATGGGCCTGGGTGATATCTCCGTGCTGGTGTTCTTTGGCTGGATCAGCGTCAGTGGTACCTGGTATTTACAGGCACACGCTTTAAGCCTGGCCGTATTCTTACCAGCAACAGCCTGTGGACTGCTGGCAACGGCGGTGTTGAATATCAATAATCTGCGCGATATTGAAAGCGATACCGAAAATGGCAAGAACACTCTGGCAGTGTGCCTCGGCCCGGGTATCGCCCGCCGTTATCATGCCTGCTTGCTAATAGGTGCCCTGCTGTGTCTGGCGCTGTTTAACCTGATTTGGCTGAAAAGCCCATGGGGATGGCTGTTTATGCTAGCGGCCCCGCTGCTGGTTAAACAAGTGCGTTTTGTCATGACCAATACCAACCCGGCGGCTATGCGCCCAATGCTGGAGCGCACGGTAAAAGGCGCGCTATTGACTAACATTCTGTTTTCCCTGGGCCTGATCCTAAGCAAAGTCCAATTTTAACTGATGAATATCAATGACCAATTGATGATTTTGCCAACAACGGGATTTAGGCGATATACTCATTAGCACGTGCCGCAACCGAACGTTAAACCTATGAAATACGATACTTCCGAGCTTTGCGACATCTATCAAGAAGATGTCAACGTCGTGGAACCCATGTTCTCCAATTTTGGCGGGCGTTCCTCCTTTGGCGGGCAAATCATTACCGTGAAATGTTTCGAGGACAACGGGTTGCTGTATGAGATGCTCGAAGAAAACGGCCGTGGCCGTATTCTGCTGGTTGATGGGGGTGGCTCCGTGCGCCGCGCCCTGATCGATGCCGACCTTGCCCGCCTGGCAGTGCAGAATGAATGGGAAGGCATTGTAGTCTACGGCGCAGTGCGCCAGGTGGATGACCTCGAAGAGCTGGACATCGGCATTCAAGCTATGGCTGCTATCCCGGCAGGTGCTGCAGGTGAAGGCGTGGGGGAAAGCGATGTTAGGGTGAACTTCGGCGGCGTCACATTCTTCTCAGGCGACCATCTATATGCCGACAACACCGGGATTATCCTGTCGGAAGATCCCCTCGATATCGAATAACATCGGCCGCAGACTTCAAACACAAAAAAGGCGCTCAGGGCGCCTTTTTTCAACCCACTGCTGCTCCGCAGCGGAAGCGGAGATTACACCTCTTCCATTTTACCCAACAGCGCTTGCAGACGTTCCTGCCAGCCGCTCTGCTGTTCTTTCAGGCGCTCGTTTTCACGGGCCATTTCAGAAACAGACCCCTGCGCCTGTTGCATTTCCTGCGCCAGGGAATTGTTCTTTTCTTTCAGCTCTTCAATTTCCATTTGCAGCAGAGTGATGGTATCAATCGCCTGCTGAACTTTTGATTCAAGTTTTTCAAATACTTCTAAAGACATGCTATCTCTCCCGAATGGCAAGGCGTTGATGGTGTTTTCATCATCTTCAACGCGGCGGCGCCATATTGATACGCGCGCACTACGCAGTAGCTCCGATTGTAAGAAGCCCCACAGCCCGTGTCCAGCGGGATACAGCGCTCTTTGCGGTTCTAGACACTTTTTAGCCTAAACCTGAATGCTGCCTGGCATTTTCGCGCGACTGTTAACATTTATTTTAACATTTAGAGTGATTTTATGCGTACTCGCGCTTTTTCACACCGTTAAATGGCGCGAAAACGCTCACTTTTATGACGCAACACGCAGTTTTCAATTTCGATATTTCTCGTTTTGTTCGTTAACGATAAATTAACACTATGCCACGAGCATAATAACGGCACGGAAGCTGAACTAACTAATAACCCTATACAGTTTCAGGACCCGATTATGAGCCAAACAGTAAACCTGAAGGGCCAATGCATTGCTGAATTTCTCGGCACCGGCCTGCTTATCTTTTTTGGTGTCGGATGTGTTGCCGCCATGAAAGTCGCTGGCGCCAGCTTTGGCCAGTGGGAAATCAGCATCATCTGGGGGCTGGGTGTCGCACTCGCGATTTATCTCACCGCTGGCGTCTCAGGCGCCCACCTCAACCCGGCGGTTTCTATCGCCTTATGGTTGTTCGCCAATTTTGAAGGGCGCAAAGTTGCCCCCTTTATCGCTGCTCAATTTGCCGGTGCCTTTTGCGGCGCGGCGTTAGTTTACGGGCTTTACTACAACCTGTTTTTTGATTTCGAACAGACCCATCAGATGGTGCGCGGCAGTGTTGCCAGCCTGGATTTGGCGGGGATTTTTTCCACTTACCCTAATCCACATCTGAACTTCTGGCAGGCATTTGCCGTTGAAGGGGTGATTACTGCTGTGCTGATGGGCCTGATCATGGCACTGACAGATGACGGTAACGGTATCCCACGGGGGCCAATGGGGCCACTGCTGGTTGGGCTGTTGATCGCGGTGATTGGTGCCTCAATGGGGCCACTTACTGGCTTCGCCATGAACCCAGCCCGTGACCTGGGGCCAAAAACCTTCGCCGCACTGGCTGGCTGGGGAGAAACCGCCTTCACCGGTGGTATGAGCATTCCGTACTTCCTGGTGCCATTGTGCGCCCCAGTTATCGGCGCCATCTGCGGCGCACTGGTATATAAAAAACTGATTTGCCCCTATCTGCCTGGCGCTGCTATTTGCGCTGAACCAGAGCAAGAGACTCAAGCAGTACAACGCCAAAACGCTTCGATGTGAGACAGGAATCCACTATGACCGAGAAAAAATATATCGTCGCCCTGGATCAGGGTACCACCAGCTCCCGTGCCGTCGTGCTAGATCATGACGCCAACATCGTTAGCGTGTCTCAACGTGAATTCGAACAAATTTACCCTAAGCCGGGCTGGGTTGAGCATGACCCGATGGAAATTTGGGCCTCGCAAAGCTCCACCCTGGTGGAGGTGCTTGCTAAGGCCGATATCCGCTCTGATCAGATTGCCGGGATTGGTATCACCAACCAGCGTGAAACCGCCATTGTTTGGGAGCGTGAAACCGGGAAGCCGATTTATAACGCCATCGTCTGGCAGTGCCGCCGTACCGCAGAGATTTGTGAAAAACTGAAGCGCGATGGCCTGGAAGAGTACGTGCGTAGCGCGACCGGCCTGGTGATTGACCCGTACTTCTCCGGCACCAAAGTGAAGTGGATCCTCGACCACGTGGAAGGCTCCCGCGCGCGCGCGCGCCGGGGTGAACTGCTGTTCGGCACCGTGGACACCTGGCTTATCTGGCGCATGACCCAGGGCCGCGTGCATGTTACCGACTACACCAACGCCTCCCGTACCATGATGTTCAACATTCACGATTTGGATTGGGATGACAAAATGCTGGAAGCATTAGACATCCCACGGGCCATGCTGCCCCAGGTGCGTAAATCCTCCGAGATCTATGGCCAGACCAATATCGGTGGTAAAGGCGGTACCCGTATCCCTATCGCCGGGATCGCCGGGGATCAACAGGCGGCGCTGTTCGGCCAGCTGTGTGTAAAGCAAGGCATGGCAAAAAACACTTATGGCACCGGCTGCTTTATGCTGATGAATACCGGTACTCAGGCGGTGCAATCCAGCCACGGCCTACTGACTACCATTGCCTGTGGCCCAAGCGGCGAAGTGAACTACGCCCTCGAAGGGGCGGTGTTTATGGGCGGGGCCGCCATCCAGTGGCTGCGCGATGAAATGAAGCTGATCAGTGATGCCACCGATTCTGAATATTTCGCCAGCAAGGTGAAAGACACTAACGGTGTTTATCTGGTGCCCGCCTTTACCGGCCTGGGTGCACCTTATTGGGACCCCTACGCCCGTGGCGCTATCTTCGGCCTGACCCGTGGGGTTAACGCCAACCACATTATTCGCGCCACCCTGGAGTCCATTGCCTACCAGACCCGTGACGTGCTGGAAGCGATGCAGGCCGATGCCGATATGCGCCTCCATGCCCTGCGAGTGGATGGGGGTGCGGTAGCGAACAACTTCCTGATGCAGTTCCAGTCAGACATCCTTGGCACCCGGGTAGAGCGCCCGGAAGTGCGTGAAGTTACGGCGTTAGGGGCGGCTTATTTGGCCGGACTGGCGGTGGGTTACTGGCAAAATCTGGATGAACTGAGTGAGAAGGCCGTTATCGAGCGGGAATTCCGCCCGGGCATTGAAACCACCGAGCGTAACTATCGCTACGCTGGTTGGAAGAAAGCGGTAAAACGCGCCATGGAATGGGAAGAACACGACTCCCATTAATAATTCAGGCCCCGCTTGCGGGGCCTGTGCTTTGCCCCGCCCTACCCCCGCCTGTGCTAAACTCCTGCGCAATTTCTTTATGATACGAGCGGACTATGAGACGAGAACTTGCCATTGAATTTTCCCGCGTGACGGAAGCGGCAGCCCTGGCTGGCTACAAATGGCTGGGCCGTGGCGACAAAAACGCCGCAGATGGTGCAGCGGTACATGCCATGCGCATCATGCTGAACCAGGTCAATATCGACGGCCAGATTGTGATTGGTGAAGGTGAAATCGACGAAGCCCCAATGCTGTACATCGGCGAAAACGTCGGCACCGGCAAAGGGGATGCGGTGGATATCGCCGTAGACCCGATTGAAGGCACCCGCATGACAGCCATGGGCCAGGCCAATGCGCTGGCAGTGATGGCCGTGGGCGATAAAGGCTGCTTCCTGAATGCCCCGGATATGTATATGGAGAAGTTGATCGTTGGCCCCGGCGCCCGGGGTTGTATCGATCTCAATCTGCCGCTGGAAGAGAACCTCCCCCGCGTTGCCGCTGCCCTGGGCAAGCCGATGGCGGAACTGACGGTGACCATCCTCGCCAAACCACGCCACGATGAAACTATCGCCCGCTTACAACAGCTGGGTGTACGGGTCTTTGCCATTCCTGATGGCGACGTGGCAGCCTCCATTCTAACTTGTATGCCAGATAGCGAAGTGGATGTGCTGTATGGCATCGGCGGCGCGCCGGAAGGCGTGGTATCTGCTGCGGTGATACGGGCGCTGGATGGCGACATGCAGGGCCGCCTGCTGGCCCGCCATCAGGTGAAAGGCGACAACGAATTTAATCGCCGCATCGGTGAGCAAGAGCTGGCCCGCTGTAAGACCATGGGGATCGAAGCCGGTAAAGTGCTGGCACTGAACGAGATGGCCCGCAGCGATAATGTGGTGTTCTCCGCAACGGGCATTACCAAAGGCGATCTGTTGGACGGCATTAGCCGCCAGGGCAATATGGCCACTACGGAAACCCTGCTGATCCGCGGCAAATCCCGCACCATCCGCCGGATCAAATCTACCCATTATCTTGATCGTAAAGACGCGAATCTGCATCAATACATCCTGTAAAAGTCGTTTGTCCGATAGAGCTTTCCGGCCCTTTGGGGCTGGAATTCTCGCCTTCAGCAGGCGAAGATAAACCCAACGGTAATCGTAGAGGAGGCTTATCATGGCAGATTGGGTAACCGGCAAAGTCACTCGCGTGCAGCATTGGACTGACGCGCTATTCACACTCACTGTAGAAGCCCCCGTACTCCCCTTTACCGCTGGGCAGTTCACCAAGCTTAGCCTTGAAATCGACGGCGAGCGGGTGCAACGGGCCTACTCTTACGTTAATGCCCCTGGCGATCCCAACCTTGAGTTTTATCTGGTGCTGGTGCCCGATGGCAAGCTCAGCCCTAAGCTGCACGCCATGCAGCCGGGGGATCACGTCAACCTGGTGAGCGAAGCCGCCGGATTCTTCGTGCTTGAAGAAGTGCCCGATTGTGAAACCCTTTGGATGTTGGCTACCGGTACTGCACTGGGGCCGTTCCTTTCGATTCTTGAAGAAGGCAAAGATCTCGACCGCTTTAAAAATCTGGTGCTCGTTCACGCCGCCCGCTACCAGAAAGATTTGAGCTATCTGCCGCAAATGCAGGATCTGGCCCGCCGTTATGAAGGCAAACTGTGTATCCAGACGGTGGTCAGCCGGGAAGAAGCCAGCGGCTCTCTCACCGGCCGCATACCGGCGCTGATCGAAAGTGGTGCCTTAGAGAATGCCGTGGATTTAAAACTGGATGCGGCCACCAGCCACGTGATGCTGTGTGGCAACCCGCAGATGGTGCGTGATACCCAGCAGTTACTCAAGGATACCCGGCAGATGTCCAAACATTTACGCCGCCGGCCAGGGCATATGACTGCCGAGCATTATTGGTAATCAGCGGTACTTCACTTCCTGGGTGTCTTTCCCGTATTTGTTGTCGCCCTGGGTGCCCAAAAATGCGCCCAAGTCTAACACCATCATCACCATAATCAGCGTTGGCAAGAACCGGCCTATGGCCCACTGCCAGATGCCGCCTAGTACCGTCCAATTCCCTGCCAAGAGCATCCACGCCAGGATAATCAAAAAGGCCCAGGCACCGCTTTTCCCCCGGTCGTGTAGCCGTTTCACGCACACGGCCGAGGTGGGCCACAGCAGGCACACCAACATGAATGCCACGCTTTGCGTATTCACCAGGTTCAAGCCCGCCACGCTGAACAGGATCACCATGGTGGCCAGCCACAGGCCCATCCAAATCCAGAAATCCCGGCGGCCAATCCTGCCGCGGAATGAAAACAACCATTGTGTTAGTGTCATGTTGACGTCCCTGAATGAAGAAAGCAGCATTCTACCCTGTTGAGGTGGTTTTTTGACAAGCCAGGTGAATCGCTATTTAATCCCTCTCAATAAAGAACCTTGCCGAGAACCTGGTTTAATGAAACTCATGCTTCCTGTACTGGCATTAATTATTGCCCCCTGGATGGCCGGGATGGCGGGCGCGGCCGAACCGCTGCCGCCTGCGCCCTACCTGTTACCGGGCGCCCCGACCTTCGATATGAATATCACGCAATTCCGGGAAAAATTTAATACCACCAACCCTTCGCTTATCATTAACGAGTTCAGAGCCATTGGCTCCAGCCGGGACAAAGCTAACCTGACCCGTGCCGCCAGTAAGATAAATGAAAATCTGTATGCCTCAAGTGCACTGGAGCGCGGCACCCTAAAAATACGCAGCCTGCAAATCACCTGGCTACCGATTCAAGGCCCGGAGCAAAAGGCGGCGAAAGCTAAAGCGCTGGAGTATATGACGGCGTTGATCCATACCTTCACCCCGACGCTTTCAAAAACCCAAAGCCAACAAAAATTGAGCAAATTGCTCAGCGACGGCAAGGGCCAGCGCTATTATGCTGCGAGCGATGGCGCAATTCGCTATGTTGTAGCAGATAACGGTGAAAAAGGGCTGACCCTCGCGATTGAACCGATTAAGCTGACGCTATCTGAGACGCTTGATAATAGTAATCAATGATAAAAAGCAAAGCCTTTAGCGGGCTGAGTCTCTATACTGTTTTTCAAATCTGGCTGCCTGTAATGGCAGCGTTATTTTTTGCTTACCGCGTGGAGAATTAAAATGCGACATCCTATTGTGATGGGTAACTGGAAACTCAACGGCAGCAAACACATGGTTAACGAGCTGATCGCTAACCTGCGTAAAGAACTGTCCAGCATTGCAGGCTGCGAAGCTGTTATCGCCCCACCTGCGATGTACCTGGATCTGGCCGCGCACGCTATTGCTGGCAGCCACATCAAGCTGGGTGCCCAAAACGTTGACGTAAACCTGTCTGGTGCATTCACTGGCGAAACTTCCGCAGAAATGCTGAAAGACATTGGTGCCAAATACATCATCATTGGTCACTCTGAGCGCCGTACTTACCACGCGGAATCCGACGAGTTCATCGCTCAGAAATTCGCCGTATTGAAAGAACAAGGTTTGACCCCGGTGCTGTGCATCGGTGAAACCGAAGAAGAAAACGAAGCGGGTAAAACCGAAGAAGTTTGTGCCCGTCAGATCGACGCCGTGCTGAAAACCCAGGGCGCTGCTGCCTTCGAAGGTGCGGTTATTGCTTACGAGCCAATCTGGGCAATCGGTACTGGTAAGTCAGCCACCCCAGCTCAAGCACAGGCTGTTCACAAGTTCATCCGTGACCACATCGCAAAACAAGACGCTGATGTCGCAGCTAAAGTTGTGATCCAGTATGGCGGCTCCGTAAACGCCGCTAACGCGGCTGAGCTGTTTGGCCAGCCGGATATCGATGGCGCGCTGGTGGGTGGGGCTTCTCTGAAAGCTGACGCCTTCGCCGTTATCGTTAAAGCTGCTGCTGAAGCGAAAAAAGCTTAATTTCACGGCTTTGTCATCAAGCGCCCATCGGGCGCTTTTTTTTTCGCCTGTCGTTCGCTAAGGCTGAGCTATTTTGCAGTCATGATCCTGAATTTCCTCCGCCGATGCGCGGTTAAGTTTCCACAGGTTACGTTCGGTAGCGAGCAATACAAAGGTACCATCTTTCTGCGCCACCAGCGCCAGGCCGTAACGGCCCATATGCTCCCGGGCGCCCGGCACCTCACGGGCTAACATCACAAAAGGGCTATGCTGGCGTAAGTCAGACTCTGTCACCCTCCTTGCCAAATAGGTATTGCCATTGATGCCACCCGCCAGCGGTAACCAGCGGCTGCTTATTCGCGTGGATTGGCTATCCAGTTGGTGCCTGACTGCTGGCCGCAGGCAGGAAATATGAATATGGAAGTGGTTCTGGGTACGGCCGAAAGTAGAATTGATAGCCAGCGAAACCACACTATCGTCAATAGGCTTACCCGCTTTACGGCTCATCCATCCCCGTTCCTGCCAGGCCTGCCAAAAGAAATTGGGGGTGCGCGGATCCAGTAGCAGCGGGCTTTCGATACCGTTGATCCGGTAGGTTGGCATCAATAAATATTGTAACGTGCCAACCCGATCCTTAAAGATCACGCTATGTTTCTGCACATCCACCTGTGCGCAGGGGGCCGGGTTTTGGTGTTGTTGTTGATTGGGCAGGCATTGATCTAACACGATATGGCGTAGTGCGTTAGGGTTACCTGATTTTTTCCAAACCACTCCAGCGCTAATTACTACGATAACCATCAGGCAAGCCAGCCCGATCCAGCGCGAAATACCACTCATACCCTCTCCCTGATACATGTTTGGAAGGGAAGAGTAGCCGATCCTTTGGTGAAAAAGAAAGCGGCCCATAAGGGCCGCCGGGGGATTAACGCTGGCTAATCTGGTCAAAGGTCCCACCGTGTGAGAAGTGGGTTTTCTGGGCTTTGGTCCAGCCCCCAAATTCTTGGTCAATAGTGAAGAGCTTAACTTTCGGGAAGGTATTCGCATATTTTGCCGCGATGGCTTCATCACGGGGGCGGTAGTAATTTTTAGCGATAATTTCCTGGCCTTCTGGGGAGTAAAGATACTTCAGATAAGCTTGGGCAATAACTTTGGTGCCTTTTTTATCCGCCACTTTATCGACAACGGCGACAGAAGGCTCTGCCAGGATCGATTCGCTTGGCGTCACCACTTCAAACTTATCTTTACCTAGCTCGTGAGTCGCCAGCAGGGCTTCGTTTTCCCAGGCAATCAGCACATCACCAATCCCCCGTTCTACAAAGGTATTAGTAGCACCACGGGCGCCGGAATCCAGCACTTCAACATTCTTATATAGCGCCTTGACGAAGGCCTGTGCTTTAGCCTGGTCGCCGTTGTTGTGGTGCAGGGCATAGCCCCAGGCGGCCAGATAGTTCCAGCGCGCCCCACCGGAGCTTTTCGGGTTCGGGGTGATAATTGAAACGCCGGGCTTCACCAGATCATTCCAGTCATGAATTTGCTTTGGATTGCCCTTGCGGACCAGGAACACAATGGTCGAGGTATAAGGCGCAGAGTTATCAGGCAGGCGTTTAATCCACTGTTTATCGATTCGGCCACGTTCAGCAATAGCGTCCACGTCATAGGCCAGGGCCAGGGTGACCACATCGGCATCAATACCGTTAATAACCGAGGTGGCTTGCTTACCTGACCCGCCGTGAGACTGGCGAATCACCACATTATCACCGGTCTGTTGCTTCCAGTGGGCGCTGAACGCTTTGTTGTATTGCTCATACAATTCGCGGGTTGGATCGTATGAGACGTTCAACAGCTGAATGTCTTTTGCCAGTGCACCGGCAGATGCCAGTAAAATAGTTAGCCCTACACCCCATTTGTTCATTGCGCGCCTCTTGACCGATTCGTTTGAATAATCAGAGGTTGCCAGAAGGCTTTCCGTTTATTAAAGAATAAAAAAAGATTGGATATAACTAAAGCAAATATATGTAGGCAATAAAAAAAGCCGGGTTTCTGAACTGCACCCCAAATGTTGGACACCCAACTAAATAAGGTGCAGTTTTTTTATGACCCGGTATTCAGCCGCATTCCGTCAGGAAGTGCTTACGTATTATC
>CBIFWW010000006.1:0-49148 GCA_966186435.1 uncultured Enterobacteriaceae bacterium | reverse complement strand
CCCGGGTGGACACTAAAAAGCAGTATTACTTCCCGTTTAAACAGTTTCTGGAGCGACATGAGGAAGAATTAAAAAATACCCGATTAGCAGATCCATTAAATGCACCCTACCTGAAAGCCGTATATCCGCTACCGGGGGCACTGGAGGGCATTATCTTTGAACGTAATCGGGACCCGAATACGCCGGATGTGGCAAGGATACTGGAAGGCTGGAAGTGGGATAATAACGTTACCTTATCTGTTGAACAGAAGGCTAGAGATGGCCGAAGTTCAAAATATGACGAACTGCGTAAAGTTTCGAAGGTATATGGATACACCGTCCCCGAACAAAAAGCCCGTATTGAAGTCTTACTGTCCGGCCTGACCGCCCGTGAGGACACCCGCCCGCCGTCCCCCGGCAAACTGGCTGTGCACTTGGCTGAAATCGAGCCACGGCTGTTAGGCACATATGAAGTAGCGGTGACGTACCTCAACACCTACAAAGTAGACATAACGCTGTCTACCGACAATGGTAGCTTTGTCGATACCCCGCTGCTTGAAAATGACAGGAGAGTCATGGAACTGACAAACGGGAGCACCCTTTACAAGGGTCGAAGAGATATAAACGGATTAACCGTTTCAGAATGGTTAATTCGCTCTCACTCCGGGAGAGGTGCAGAAGCGTTGCTGGAATATTCATTTGAATTAACTATTCATGAGGATAAAAAAGGTAACCGTCAAATCCTCAAAATGATGATGTATTACATGCCAGACCTTACAAAACCGGCAGAAATACTAACCGAGCATGAACTGGTGGCCCTGTGGCAGAGCATTACTGCAACTCTGAAATACCAGCCGCCAGCGCAACCCCGATAAGACTGGCACACTTCTATTTACACTGAGCATTAATTTAAAAGCATTCATCTAATTAACTGATATAGCAAAAAGGGGCCATCAGGCCCCTTACTTGATATTCAAATACCTTACTGCATAGCCGCCATGGCGCTGCTGTAAGCTTGGTTAAAGGCCTGCTGCTGGGACGCCAGTGGCCCAATCAGGCTGTTGTACTGGCTGGCCTGCTGGGAAGTTGGGAACTGAATACCGTTGGCCGCAAAGCCAACCTGAGTCCCCTGCTGGCCGATAAAATCACCGACCTGCACCAGCTGCGCGGTCAGCGTCTGGGCGGCTGGGATCAGCGGCTCCATGGCTGCGGCTGGCTGGGTAACCACCTTATAGTAAACCTTATCGAAGACGGGCTTCAGCTCTTCATTTTGCTTCAGCGTGGCCTTGGCGCTATCCGCCTGCATCTTGGCACTTTGCAGCTGCTGGCTCAGCACGCCCAGAGAACCGTTGGCCTGAGACAGGGCCTCGCGCTGGGTGGTGTAATCCTGCGGCACCCGGATGCTGTTAACGCTATCCACCACTGGCTTAATACCGGAATCCACCGCTTGGTTAATTTGCTGGGTGTAGCCGTAAATCACCGCATAATCGGAAACAAAAGGACCAAATTGTTTTTTCTGGTCAGCGGTCAGCGTAGGCAGACGTTCGCCGCTACGCATTGCGGTGTTTTGCAAGAAATCGATAAACGCCTTGCGCTGATCGCCCTCTTTATCAAAGCACCCGCTCAGACTCACCACCATTAAGATCGCCGCAAGCGGCGCAAACCAGCGAGAGCAGGACTTACCTATCGCCATCATGTCTACTCCTGTTACCCAAAATTGCGCACAGTGGCACCCCTGTGCCAACCGGTAGTAAGGATAATCCAACATGCCAGAGCAAGATACTTTTTCCTACCCACTATCTTTAGGTTAAATGCAAAAAAAGTGAGCGTTATTTAAGTATACGCATAAGCCAGACACTTCTTTGCCAATCATAGGCTTATTATTAGCCGGGCAAGGATGGCCGAGGCAATAGCATTATTCGCCCCTTGAGCCGCCCTCTTCCAGGCCATTTCCCCACTATGCTTAGTGAGCTTTTGACAATAACAACCCTCCCGTACAACGTAGTAAGAGGAGTGCTAAATGGACGAGAAAGACCCTACAATTGAATTACTTAACAGTTTAGAACAGATTGTCTTTAAAGACACAGCATCGATTCTGGACATGACGCCTAAATCGAACCTGTTTGTCGAGTTAGCGCAGCTAAAGCAACGTACCGGCCTTGCGGATGATGATTTTGCCCGTGTGCTGGGTGTTAGCCTGAATACCGTGCAGGAGTGGGAGGCGCGCCGCGTGATCCCCTCGATCACGGAACTTAAACTGATACGGCTGATTGCCCACGTTAGTACCAGAACTCAGCTTATTGCTTGAGTCAAAAGCAAGTTTCGAAATCAAAAAAACCCCGCTGCAGCGGGGTTTAGTCTTTCAACCGGGGGCTGATTACTGCAACAGGGAGATATCCGCCACTTGCAGGAACAGCTCGCGCAGCTTAGTCAGCAGGGTCAGACGGTTCACACGCACCGTGGCATCTTCGTCATTGACCATGACTTTTTCGAAGAATTCGTCAACCGGCTCGCGCAATTGAGCCAGCTCAATCAGCGCCTCCTGGTAACGGCCTTCGGCAAACCATGGCTCCAGTTTATCGCGCAATACCACAAGGTGAGTGGCCAGCTTAATTTCCGCAGGATCTTTCAGCACCGAAGCATGAACATGATCGTTTAACGTTTCGGTGGATTTCGCCAAGATGTTGGAGACACGCTTGTTGGCCGCAGCCAGGGCAGCGGCTTCTTCCAGGGTGCGGAAGTGAGACACCGCCTTCATGCGGGCATCAAAGTCTGCCGGGCGGGTCGGGCGGCGGGCCAGAACAGCCTGAATGGTGTCAACGGCGTGGCCTTCTTCCTGATACCAGGCGCGGAAACGGCCCAGCATAAAGTCGACCACCTCATCCACAACCTTAGCGTTAGTCAGCTTGTCGCCATACAGACGCACGGCTTCTTCCGCCAGGGTTTGCAGATCCAACGGCAGGTTTTTCTCAACGATAATACGCAGCACGCCCAGTGCAGCACGGCGCAGCGCGAACGGGTCTTTATCGCCTTTCGGATGCTGACCGATACCGAAGATCCCCGCCAGGGTATCCATTTTATCGGCAATCGCCACGGCGCAAGCCACCAGGCTGGACGGCAGTTCATCACCGGCAAAGCGCGGCATGTACTGTTCGTTCAGCGCCACCGCCACGTCTTCCGCTTCGCCATCAAAGCGTGCGTAGTGCATCCCCATTACGCCCTGGGTGTCGGTGAATTCAAAGACCATGTTGGTCATCAAATCACACTTGGACAGCAGGCCAGCGCGGGTCGCGTGGTTTACATCGGCACCAATCTGGCGGGCAATCCAGCCAGACAGCGCTTCAATGCGGTCGGTTTTGTCGCGCAGGGTGCCCAGCTGCTTCTGGAACAGCACGGTTTCCAGACGCGGCAGGTTATCTTCAAGGCGCTTTTTACGGTCAGTATTGAAGAAGAACTCGGCATCCGCCAGACGCGGGCGCACCACCTTCTCGTTACCGGAGATAATCTGTTGCGGGTCTTTGGACTCAA
The DNA here is from genome assembly GCA_966186435.1 of uncultured Enterobacteriaceae bacterium. Taxonomy (GTDB): domain Bacteria; phylum Pseudomonadota; class Gammaproteobacteria; order Enterobacterales; family Enterobacteriaceae; genus CBIFWW01. Next base: position 45,641 of record CBIFWW010000006.1, on the reverse strand, counting down.
TGTTGGTCACAAAGATAAAGTTCGGCAGCAGTTTGCCGTCGTTACCGTAAACCGGGAAGTACTTCTGGTCACCCTTCATGGTGTAAACCAGGGCTTCAGATGGCACAGCCAGGAACTTCTCTTCAAACTTGGCAATCAGTACCACCGGCCATTCCACCAGTGAAGCCACTTCTTCCAGCAGGCTGTCGCTCAGATCGGCTTTACCGCCGATTTTGCGGGCCGCTTCTTCGGCGTCAGCTTTGATTTTGGCTTTACGGTCGGCGTAGTTCGCCATCACTTTGCCACGTTCCAGCAGGATCTGCGGGTACTGATCGGCATTGTCGATGGTGAATTCTGGTTCGCCCATAAAGCGGTGGCCGCGGATCACACGGCCAGAGTCGATACCCAGGATGGTGGCCGGTACGACTTTATCGCCCAGCAGCAGGGTCACGGTGTGTACCGGGCGCACGAAGTGCACCTCGGACGCGCCCCAACGCATCAGTTTAGGGATCGGCAGTTTAGCCAGCGAGCCTGCGACCATAGCAGGCAGCAGGGCATCGGTGGACTCACCTTTGACATTGGCGCGGTACAGCAGCCATTCGCCTTTGTCGGTGGTCAGGCGCTCAGCCTGGTCCACGGTAATGCCGCAACCACGCGCCCAGCCTTCGGCTGCTTTGCTCGGCTTACCTTCCGCATCAAACGCCTGGGCGATGGCCGGGCCGCGTTTTTCCACTTCACGATCGGCCTGGGCGCTCGCCAGATTTTGCACTTTCAGCGCCAGACGGCGCGGCGCGGCAAACCACTCAACGTCACCGTGGGACAAACCTGCCGCATCCAGCTCCGCAGTCAGGTTTGCAGCAAAAGATTCCGCCAGGTTACGCAGCGCTTTCGGTGGCAGCTCTTCAGTGCCAATTTCCACCAAAAAAGTATTCTCAGACATGGCGACCTCTTATTTATCCTTGTTGCACATCGGGAAGCCCAGCGCCTCGCGGGAGGCGTAATACGCTTCGGCCACTGCTTTAGTCAGGGTGCGAATACGTAAGATGTAGCGCTGGCGTTCAGTCACAGAGATAGCCTTGCGGGCATCCAGCAAGTTAAAGCTGTGAGCGGCTTTCAGGATACGTTCGTAGGCCGGCAGCGGCAGCGGTTTTTCCAACGCCAGCAGCTGCTGTGCTTCTTTTTCATGTTGCTCGAAGCAGGCAAACAGGAAGTCTACGTCGGCGTATTCGAAGTTATAGGTGGATTGCTCCACTTCGTTCTGATGGAACACGTCGCCATAGGTAGTTTTGCCCAGCGGGCCGTCGCTCCAGACCAGATCATAAACGCTGTCCACGCCCTGGATATACATCGCCAGACGTTCCAGACCGTAGGTGATCTCACCGGTAACCGGTTTGCATTCCAGGCCGCCAACTTGTTGGAAGTAAGTGAACTGAGTGACTTCCATACCGTTCAGCCAGACTTCCCAGCCCAGGCCCCATGCGCCCAGGGTCGGGTTTTCCCAGTTATCTTCCACAAAGCGAATATCGTGGATAGTTGGGTCCATGCCCAGCTCTTTCAGGGAACCGAGATACAGCTCCTGAATGTTGTCCGGGGATGGCTTGATGATGACCTGGAACTGGTAATAGTGCTGCAAGCGGTTAGGGTTTTCGCCATAACGGCCATCGGTAGGACGGCGGGAAGGCTGAACGTAAGCTAACGCGATTGGCTCCGGGCCAAGTGCACGCAGGCAGGTCATCGGGTGGGAGGTGCCGGCGCCAACTTCCATGTCCAGAGGTTGGATAACGGTGCAGCCCTGGCTAGCCCAGTAATCCTGTAAGGTCAGGATCAGGCCCTGAAAGGTCCTGGTATCAAACTTTTGCATATTATTTCGCACGCGATACGGGTGGTTTAGGATGGAAGCGGGCAGTATATACGCAAACGCCCCGCGGTTGTACCCGGGCGGGGGCTGGCGTAGTGCCACGGTTTATCTTGCCTGGCGCATCGACAAGTGCTGGAATTGGCCATTTTCATCAAAAGAACAGGTAAAACCTTCTCTTCTGGCGGTATATCCTGCCATTTCATAGCTACCGTGATATTGCTCTATTCCATTGATTTTTATACGCTGTGGCGCGGTGTTATAGCGCCGGGCAGCGTTGTCCTTACACAGCTCGGTCATAACATCTGACTGGATTAATGCCACAGGCTTATGCTGGGTGAATTGCGCCCGCTGCTCGGAAGCCCTACATCCCGCCAGCAAAAAGCCCAGACCTATACAGCCAGTAATGCACTTTTTATGCTTCATCATTAAGGAACACACTCACTTTTCATTATTTTCGTTATGCTTTCGGGCATTCTGCTAACCTGCCGCTACCCTTGACAAGCTGCGGAGCAAAAACTCGGATAAACCTATAAATCACCACCTTGGTTTTTATAAAAACAACGCCTCCCGATAACCTACAGAGGAAGTAATGCCACAAAAAAAAATTAATTGGATAGACAATTTACGCGGGATTGCCTGCCTGATGGTAGTGGTGATCCACACGACTACATGGAACATCACTCATTCCTACACGGTCAGTCAATTTAGCTGGGATTTATCGAACGTGCTTAACGCCGCATCACGGGTCAGCGTGCCGCTGTTCTTTATGATTTCAGGGTATTTGTTCTTTGGTGAGCGCAGCGCCAGCCAGCGCCATTTTGTACGTATCGGTCTGTGCGTACTGTTTTACAGCGTAATTTCACTGATTTACATCGCCTTCTTTACCCGGATTAACCTACATATTTCGCTGATCTATCTCTTCCAAAAGCCGGTGTTTTATCACCTGTGGTTTTTCTTCGCCATCATGGTGATTTACCTGCTTTCACCGCTGATTTCCGTTAAGAAAACCAGCGTGATGTACGTGCTGGGGCTGATGGTGCTGGTGGGCGTGGTCGCTAACCCGAATACCGTGCCCCAGAGCTACCACAATATGAAGTGGCTGCCGATCAATCTCTATATTCGTGGCGATACTTTCTACTATGTGCTGTACGGGCTATTGGGCCGGGCGATTGGCATGATGGACACCCAACAGCGTGGGGTGAGCGCCCTGGCTCTGGGGATGTTTGCCCTGTGCGTGATGTCAATTTCTTTGGGCACCCACCATGAGCTGGGGACCAAAGGTAATTTTGCCGACACCTTCTATGTCTACTGTGGCCCGCTGGTATTTATCGCCGCCATCAGCCTGTTCGTCACGGTGAAGAATACCCTCGACAGCAGGCCGCTGCCGTTTTTGGCGCTGATTTCCCGCCACTCACTGGGGATTTATGGCTTTCATGCGCTGTTTATCCATGCGCTGCGCACCCGCAATATCACCCTGACCCAGTGGCCGGTACTGGATTTAATCTGGGTATTTGGCTGTGCATTAGGCGGGAGCCTGCTGTTATCGATGGCGTTACAGCGTTTGGATCGGCGGGGTTTGGTCAGTTAGGCACAAAAAAGGAGGAAACCTGGGTTTCCTCCTTTCTGGGATTATTGGCAACTTAGTTGGTCGCTAACAAGCGCTGGTTGCTTTGATACATCGCAAACAGATAATTGTTGTAGCTTTGACCACGGGTGGAGTACCCCTTCAGCTTATGAATCATGTTGCTGGCAGTCAATTCTTCATCCTGCTTACGCAACTGGGCGCGGGACTTACGGAATGAATTGTAAGCCGGGTGAGTATTAAGGTTTGCCACGTAGGCATTTACCCCATCATTCACCGATTCAAAGTGTGAATAGCCTTTAACCTTGCCAGGGGCATTGGTGCAATGGCCTTTAACACACTTCATCCCAAACAGGTTGTTGTTGCTACGGGCAAGCTTAGAGGTGCCCCAGCCACTTTCTGCTGCCGCCATGGTGGCAACCATGCTGGCAGGGATAATATCAACACGCTCAAGCAGCGAGTTCCACGGTACTGAACGGGTATTGCCATTCCAGCTCACTTTGTAGCGGCTGGCCAGCGTCTTCAGACGCGTGCGTTCAGCCGGCGACCATTCCCCGTCATACTGTTTAGAAATCAGCCAGTTACGGTCTGCAGTAATCGCGGCATTTTGCTTAGAGATGTATGGCATGACCGTCCGGATGAAGGCTTTCTTTCTCGCTGTACCGGAAGGGTATTTTCGCAAATCAGGAAGTGAACTGCTGTTTTCACTATTGCGAGAATACTCTTGTTTACTACTTGCCAAACCCTTGCTTAACTTCGCCACCGACGTTTTCGCTTTTGCGCTTTTGGTCTTATGTGTTGAAGATTTTACTGCCGTTTTCTTTACTGCTTTCTTGCTAACGGATTGCTTTGCTTTGCTTTGTGTCTTGGTTGATGGGGCTTTATGACTCTTGGTTGTCGTGTGCTGTGTGGCAAAAACGCCACCTGAAAATGTCAGCGTAAGCAACATGAGTATCCCAGCCCCGATTCGTCGGTTCGGAATCAATATCATTGTTTCTCCTGGTCGGATTAAATCATTCCAACGCCTTATTTTTGAGCATACATTCGAGCAATTAAACCCGAAGCTTAGCAAAAGTAGACGACAAAGGCACCATAAGAAATAGTCCGATTCCGAAACGTTGTCACGCAGGAACTTCTTATGACGGTATAAAATAGGGATAAACAGCGGGCTAAACGCGTGAAACTGGCAAAAAAAACCATTTACCGCTCATCCCGCTCTCTCCGCCCCCATCCTTTGATTTGTGGAGGATTTTTAATCCGCTTAGCTATGGCACAGTGGCAGAAAACATCAGAGATCTTTCACCATGAAATGGCTCCCGATACTCCCGCTGTTTTTCCCGGCTCTTGCCCTGGCCGATTGGTCAAGCGAAGGTTTCCCAACCTTTACTGAAACGCCGCCGGGGGTGTTCACCAGCGCCGCAGAGGTGGCGAAAGGTACACGTTTCTTACGGTTAAATCTTGACCATGTGTGCTGGCAGCCTGATAAACCGATTAAACTCAATAAGATGCTGTCGCTGATGCCTTGCACTGGCGAAGCCCCTGCCTGGCGGGTATTCCGCCAAGGCCATTATCAGTTACGTCTGGATACCCGTTCCGGTACGCCAACCTTAACCATTAATGTCGCGGAAGCCGCGCCACAGGCTGCGTCCGCCGCCTTCACCTGCCCCCGAGCTGGGGGCCTACCGATTACTATCTCAACACAGGGGAGCTTTGCAGAGGGCACCCTGGTGCGGGAGTTCTACAGTGGCCAAACGGCCAGCGTGAGCGGCGGCAAGGTCACCTTCACCCCCGCCCCGGAAAGTAACGGCCTGATCCTGCTGGAGTCTGCTGCCACCCAAGGCCCGGCCCCGTTTAACTGGCACAATGCCACCGTCTACTTTGTCCTCACGGACCGTTTCGCCAACGGCGACCCTACCAACGACCATAGCTATGGCCGCCGCAGTGACGGCCAGCAAGAGATTGGCACCTTCCACGGGGGCGATCTGGCGGGGCTGACGGGCAAGCTCGACTATTTACAGCAATTGGGGGTGAATGCGTTATGGATTAGCTCCCCGTTGGAACAAATCCACGGTTGGGTGGGCGGCGGTACCAAGGGCGACTTCCCCCATTACGCCTACCACGGTTACTACCCGATGGACTGGACGCGGCTGGATGCCAATATGGGTGATGAGCAGGCCCTGCGTACGCTGGTGGATGAAGCCCACCGCCGGGGAATTCGGGTGCTGTTCGATGTCGTCATGAACCACACCGGCTATGCCACCTTGGCGGATATGCAGGGTTATCAGTTTGGCAGCCTGTACTTGAAAGGTGCCGAGCAGGAGAAAATTCTCGGTAAACACTGGAGCGACTGGCAGCCCGGCCCGGGCCAAACCTGGCACAGCTTCAACGATTATATAAACTTCAGTGACAAAGCCAGTTGGGCCAACTGGTGGGGCAAGGCCTGGGTGCGTACTGATATCGGCGATTACGACAGCCCTGGCTATGACGATCTCACCCTGTCCCTTTCCTTCCTGCCGGATATCAAAACCGAATCCACTACGCCCTCCGGGCTACCGCCTTTTTATCAGCACAAGCCCGATACCCTGGCGCGGGAAATCCCCGGTTACACGCCACGGGATTATCTGACCCACTGGCTCAGCCGCTGGGTGAAGGACTTTGGCATTGATGGTTTCCGTATCGACACCGCCAAACACGTCGAGCCAGCCGCCTGGCAGCAGTTGAAAACCCAGGCCAGCGCCGCCCTGGTCGAGTGGAAGCAAAACCACCCGGATAAGAAACTAGACGATGCGCCATTCTGGATGACCGGCGAAGCCTGGGGCCACGGGGTGATGCACAGCCACTGGTATCAAAACGGCTTCGACGCGATGATCAACTTTGATTATCAAGAGCAGGCCGCCGCCGCAGTAAATTGCCTGGCGGCTATCGGCCCAACCTGGCAGCAAATGGCGGATAAATTGCAGGATTTCAACGTCCTGAGCTATTTATCCTCCCACGATACCCGTCTGTTCAGGGAGGGCGGCAGCCGCGCCGCAGAGCTGTTGCTGCTGGCACCAGGGGCGGTGCAGATCTTTTATGGCGATGAAACTCAACGGCCCCTCGGCCCTACCGGGTCAGACCCGCTTCAGGGCGCCCGTTCTGATATGAACTGGGCGGATGTTCAGGGCAGCCAGGCGGGGAATCTAAAGCATTGGCAGAAAATCAGCGCTTTCCGCGCCCGCCACCCCGCTGTAGGTTTGGGTAAACAAACTACGCTCACCCTTGCAACAGGTGTTGGCTGGCAGCGTGAATATCAGGGGGATAACGTGATGATAATTTGGGCCGGCCATCCTCAATAATATAACTATCCATGATGTGTGGTAATAGTAGTATAACTCGCTATTGCCACTCCTTTTGGATGGATTGCGCAGTGCCGACAGTCACGTTATGGTGACGCTCTTTAGTTATTTTTAAGTAGATGCCCGGCCATGACGTTTTCACTTTTCGGCGATAAATTTACCCGCTATTCAGGCATAACCCGCCTGATGGAAGATCTTAATGACGGATTACGCACCCCTGGCGCTATCATGCTTGGCGGTGGCAACCCGGCTTCCATTCCCGCTATGAATGATTACTTCCAGACGCTGCTGGCAGAGATGCTTGCCAGTGGCAAAGCCACGGAGGCCCTGTGTAATTACGATGGCCCGCAGGGGAAAAGTGAGTTTCTTAAGGTGCTGGCCGCGCTACTCCGTGAAGAGTTTGGCTGGGACATCGAGCCACAGAATATTGCACTGACAAACGGTAGCCAAAGCGCGTTTTTCTACCTATTAAACCTGTTTGCTGGCCGCCGGGCCGATGGCCAGGTGCGCAAGGTACTGTTCCCGCTGGCGCCGGAATACCTGGGCTATGCCGATGCCGGGTTGGAAGAAGGAATGTTTGTCTCAACTCGCCCGAATATCGAGCTACTGCCGGAAGGCCAGTTTAAATACCACGTTGATTTTGATCATCTGCATATCGGCGAAGATACCGGCATGATCTGCATTTCACGCCCTACCAACCCAACCGGTAACGTGATCACCGATGAGGAGCTGATACGCCTCGATAAGCTGGCTCATCAACACCAGATCCCATTGGTTATCGACAACGCCTATGGCCTGCCCTTCCCGGGTATCATCTTTAGTGATGTTCGCCCCCTGTGGAACCCTAATATCGTGCTGTGTATGAGCCTGTCTAAGCTGGGGCTGCCGGGCAGCCGCTGCGGCATTATCATCGCCAACGATAAAATCATTAAAGCCATCGGCAATATGAACGGCATCATCAGCCTGGCCCCTGGTGGGATTGGCCCGGCTATGGCCGGGGAGATGATTCGCCGTGGCGATTTACTGCGCCTGTCAGACACCGTGGTGCGCCCGTTCTACCAACAGCGGGTTAAACAAACCATCGAGATTCTGCGTCGTTATTTACCCGCCGAGCGCTGTCTGATCCATAAGCCGGAAGGGGCGATATTCCTGTGGCTGTGGTTTAGAGACTTACCTATTAGTACCGAGCTGCTTTATCAACGGCTTAAACAGCGCGGCGTGCTAATGGTGCCGGGGCACTTCTTCTTCCCGGGGCTGGAGAAGCCCTGGCCCCACACCCAACAATGCATGCGCATGAACTATGTGCCGGAGCCGGAAAAAATCGAAGCCGGGGTGAAAATCCTGGCGCAGGAGATAGAGCGGGCCTGGGCTGAATCAGGCTGCGAAGGATAGTAAAAGGCCGCTGATGCGGCCTTTTGATTTATTGATGAATCGCCAGGGCGTCATAGCCCTTCCAGCGGTAGTTGAGCATCGACAGCCCCCAACAGGCGACAAACAGCCCCACCACCACAAAACCGGCATTGCCGAGGTTATCATTCAAGGTGGCGATCAGGCTCCAGAAGCCCCCCTGCAAATCCAGCTTATCCATCATCAGGCCCAAGGCTTCCAGACCACCGATAAACAGCGCCACCACCACGGAGGTGCCGGTAATGGTCATGTTGTAGTAAAGCTTGCGCTGCGGTTTATCAAAGGCCCAACCGTAGGCGCCCACCATCAGCATATTGTCGAGGGTATCCACCAGCGCCATACCGCTGGTAAACAGCGCTGGGAACACCAGAATAGACCAGATGGACATGCCACTTGAGGCGCTGGCGGCGGAAATACCTAGCACCCCAATTTCGGTGGCAGTGTCAAAACCGAGGCCGAACAGGAACCCCACCAAATACATATGCCAGCTTTTACCCACCAAGCGGAAGCCAGAGCGGAACAGCCAGCTCATTGGCCCGGCTACTTGGAAATCTTCATCAGCAGTCAGGATCGACTCGCCCCGTTTCCAGGCGCGGAATTTGCGCCAGATACCTTTGAGGATCACCAGGTTAATCAATGCCATCGCCAGCAGGAACACTGCCGACACGGTGACGCCGATCATGCTGCCTACCTCATGGAACCAACCCATTTTTTGCTGGAAAGCGGCGGCGGTGGCGGCAATGGCTATTGTCGCCAAAATCACAATCGACGAGTGGCCTAAAGAGAACCAGGCACCTACGCCAAATGGCCGCTTGTTCTGCTGCATCATCTTGCGGGTAACAGTATCAATAGCGGCGATATGGTCAGCATCCACCGCATGGCGCAGGCCGTAGCACCAGGCCAACAGACAGGCGGCCATCAGCGTAGTATTGTTGTGGAATGCCATCATCGCCCAACCCCAGGATGCCAGGTTAGCCAGTATCAGGCCGAACATCAGTACCCCAGCGCGCGGGTTGTTACGTAAAACGGATAACAGCATTAAATCACCTCGAATGAGAAAGGTGGGCGGCGGCAATCACCGCTTGCCCAAAAGAAATAGCCCCGTCGCCAGCGGGAAGCTCTTGCGGGAACAGTACCTGGAACTCGCTTAAGTGATGGCGCAGGCGCTCGCGCATTAGGGCGTTATGCATGACGCCACCGGCACAAACGATGGTTTGAATCTCCTGTTGGCAAGCCTGGGTTGCGGCCAGTTTGGCAAACCCCGCCGCCAAGGCATCATGAAAGGCCCATGCCCTCGCCCCCGGCGAAGCACGCCAGGCCATCCAGCGCCGCCAGAAACCGGCTAAATCCAGCTCATTGCCCTCAAGGGTCATGGCAATGGGATGCGCCACCGGACCATGGCGCTGGGCCAGGGCCTGAAGACGGCCAGCGGCCTCCCCTTCATAGCTTTGCTGAAGCGGGGTGCAACCTAGTGCTGCCGCTACCGCATCAAACAACCGCCCGGTGGAGGAGGCTTTCGGGGCGTTAATTCCCCGGTTGATGGCCCGAGCCAGCGGCTCCCAAATCTGGCGGCGAATCACATCGGTTTCACTATAATGTTCCCAGCCGGGAACAAAGCGCATGCAGTGGGCCAGCAGGTTCCGCCAAGGCTGGCGGGCCGCCACGTCGCTACCGGGCAGCGCCACCGCCGGTAAGCCACCAAGGCGGGTGCAACTGTGGTAATCCACCCGCAGACACTCCCCGCCCCACAGCTGGCCACCGGCCCCCATACCAATGCCATCCAGCGCCAGGCCAATCACCGGACCACCGTCGAGGGGCCACTGGTGTTCTGCCATACACGCGGCAATATGGGCATGATGATGCAGGATCTCGTGCACCGGCAGGCCCATGCCGCGGCCCAGACGGGAAGACTGATAACCGGTATGGCCATCAACCGCGACCCAGCTCGGCTCAAACTGGTAGATATCGGTCATCAGCCGTAGCGCTTTACGCCATTGTGGCTCTACCCCTTCTTCGCTTAAATCCCCCAGATGCTGGCTAATCACCGCATGGCCGCCGCGCACCATGCAGAAGGTGTTTTTCAGATCGGCACCCATGCACAGCCCGGCGGGCACCTGGTCGAATCCAGGAGGAAGTGAGAAAGCATCCGGCACAAAGCCCCTGGCTCGGCGTAATACCTCCCCATTGGGGCGCATCACCGAGTCATCCATGCGCTGGACAATGTCCCGGTTGTGCATCAGGAAGCCGTCGGCAATGGTGGCCAGGTCGATTTGCACCTGTTCGTTGGTCAGCGCCGGAGAACGGCCATTCAGGTTGCCGGAAGTCATCACCAGCGGGCGGCCCATCTCTTGCATCAGCAAATGCTGCAATGGGTTGGAAGGCAGCATCACCCCTAGTTCGTTAAGATCCGGAGCCAGCAGGGTGCTGAGCAGCGGCAGGTCGCTTTTCGGCACCAGCACAATCGGCGCGATGGGGGAATGCAACCAGCGGGTTAGCAGCGGGGATAGCCCATTGTCATCCGGCAACATCACCGCCAGCGGTTTGCTGGGGCGGCGTTTACGTAGCCGCAGTTGACGTATTGCCTGGTCATTACCGGCGTCAACCGCCAGATGAAAACCACCCAGCCCTTTTATGGCAATGATTTTCCCGGCCTTAAGGGCGGCCAAGGCGGCTTGAAGCGCCGTTTCCCCTTTATAACAGGTCTGCTCGCTTTGCCACTCCAGGGTAGGCCCACACTCCGGGCAGGCTACTGGCTGGGCGTGAAAACGGCGGTCAGCCGGGTCACGATATTCCTGGTCACAGGCCGGGCACAGTGGAAAGGAAGCCATCACTGTATTGGGGCGATCGTAAGGCATCGCCTTGATAATGGTGATACGCGGCCCGCAGTGGGTGCAGTTGATAAATGGGTAACAGTAGCGGCGATCATTAGGATTATTCATTTCCGCCAGACATGACGGGCAGGTAGTGGCATCAGGGATAATCTGGGTGTCCATCGTCCCGGCAGCGCTTTCACGGATGCTGAAGGTCTCCGGCAGGCTCGGCCAGTGGAAATCCGTTTGCTCAATAGCATCAATGTGGGCCAGCGGCGGGCACTGGGTACGCAACCGGTAGATGAAACCGTGGATGGGTAGCAGCAGGCGGATTTCCACCCCTGCGCCATCATTACGCACGTCGCCATGTAGGCCAAGCTGTTGCGCCAACTGCCAGACAAATGGCCGAAATCCAACCCCTTGTACCTTGCCACGGACCCGTAGCACCACACCATTACTGTTCATTTGTTGCCGAAAAAGGACGCGGCAGCGACGCTGCTCCGCGTATGGGGATTATCGCGCTAAAGTTCCCTTGGCGCGCACAGACAGCGATATTCACCGGGACAAAGCCAGGTGAGTACCTAAGATAATATTAAAAAATCAGTGACGCAGAAGTATCCAGCGCAGCGCGACGGCGGCGCTCGGCACTGATTTCAGCTAACTTGTTGCGGTCAACCATGATAATCGCGTTGGTCGGGCATGCCTGGATACAGGCCGGGCCGTCTTCACGGTGATTACACAGATCGCATTTGTTGGCTTCGGCTTTTTCACTCAGCACATTCAAGCCAGCACCGCTGTTGCGAACCACCGGGCGGCGGACCACTTCCATGGCGCCATAAGGGCAGGCAACCACACAGGTTTTGCATCCGATGCAACGTTCCTGAATCACATTGATAAAGTCGTTTTCACGCACCAGGGCGCCGTTCGGGCAGACGTTAGCACAAGGCGCATCTTCACACTGACGGCACATCATGGCGGTGGAAATTTCCGCGCCTTTAACCACGTGGATACGTGGATGGAAGTTCTTTGGTGACAGGGCGGAGCAGTCCTGTTCATTTTGGTGTGACACCACACAGGCAACTTCGCAGGTGCGGCAGCCGATACATTTGCTTGAATCAGCGATGATAAAACGGTTCATCAAATTCTCCAGCGGAATTTTCTTGTTGGCGATAGGCATACACAAAACGTGCCAATGTTGAAAGTCCCATAAATACGGGCTTCGTGCCACGATCGCGAGGGGCTAGAGGGTGTCATCGTCATTTGTGACGATGACACTGAAGATGGTTGGTCAAACTGTGATTAGGTTTTTGGCAGTGAGGCTAACGGGAGAAACATGGCGTGGGCATCGTTCCCGGCTAAAGAAATAAAACCCAGTTGCAAATAAAATGCCCGTACGCGGGTATCGAGCGGGACCACAAAAAGCCCATGTATTCCCACTTTGGTTGCAACCTTGTTGACCACATTAAGAGCATGCGCAACTAAGGCCTGCCCCCACCCCTGCCCCTGATATAAACAATCTACTGCCAGTCTCCCTAAGGTTACCGCAGGCACCTGCCGATAGGGCGCTGTTCGTTGATGCCGCCGCGAAGGCAGTGAATTTCGCTCAAAACCACTTGCCGTTAAGGTATAAAAGCCGTGGATGATTGCAGCCTTATCGGTTTTTACCAGCATGTACCCCCGGAGAAATCCACCACCCTGTTGGCGCGACATATGAAGCCCAAGAAATTGATTAAGCGTTGATTCACCACAATCAAAACGCGATAACTCATAGGATTTATTAATTACAAAAGGTTCAATAATCATAACAAATCAAGATCCTTCAACCGAGCAAAGGCCCGCTTGAGCTTTTCAGTTGGCTCTGGCGGGTTACGGATAGCCTCCATAACAATTTGCCAAGATTCCTCGCATAATACATGGCTGTATTCGGGCTTACCCAGTTGCGCCCCTATGTCCCAGTCATCCATAAAGGCCTGCAGCTCTTGCTTATGATCTTCCATATCTACGTTCTCCTAAAAACAGGCTGAGCGCGCAAACCTATTAATGTTTAGCGTTACCTGCATGGTTAATTAATCCACAGCGTGTTGCGAACGTGCTGAATTTGACGCTAATCATCGGGGAATTCCAGAGTTATTTATTGGTGAATTGTGGTTATGGAATTTGACTCGCAGGAATAATGAATAATATTTGGCAAATTACATTGCAGCAGGAGTTTAGATACAGAAAATCGGTGTTGCCAACCAGGACATCGCGCAGTCGGTTTTAACTGACCCAGCGATGCCTAGTTATATAGTTAGCCCTCCAGCCAGTCCGGGGCTTCCAGCGGGGCAAAGCCGCCGTTACCTTCCCAGCCAGCCAGCCGCTGATATACCGTCTCAACCGCCGCTTTCACCGGCTCGGTCATCGGGTAATAGAACCCCACAATATCCGGCTGGATGCCCACGAAAACCACCTCGCCAATATCTTCCTTCAACTGATCGATCAGATAGTTGAGCGGCATATTATGGGTGGTCATCATGAACATTTCAGCGATGTCTTCAGGGTCGATAATGCGGATTTCACCGGGGCTGAGGCCCATATCGGTGGCATCCACCAGCAGTAACCGCGTGGGTTGCAGTTCACGGATAGCGACAATGTCGTTTTCCGGGGCGCTGCCGCCATCAATCACTACCCAGTTGCCTTGCGGATTAGCCTGGCACATCTCCGCCAGCAGCGGGCCTGCGCCATCGTCACCCATCATGCTGTTACCAACACACAGTAATACGTCAGTCACGGCCTCTCCTTACCATCAGGTAAACGGCGGGTTCATTTTGAATCGCTTCCAGCATGGCGAGCAGCTCCCGGCTCCAGTTTTGTTGGGCCGGGGTCTGGCTCGCCAGCGCTTGGTCAAAAGCGCGGGCCAACAGCACCACATGGGTTTGGTCGATGACAATCTCGCCATACTTCGGCACGCCTTCCATTTTGCGCCGGGCATCGCCAGGCGCCAGGGTAGCAATCCACTGCTGGTAGTCATCATAGGGGCAGGTCAGGGCTGCGGACAGGCAGTCAATAATCCCCAAATGGTGCCCAATAGCCAGACTATAGTAGATAACCTGCTGGGCATCGGCAGGCGTGGCGTCGTTTTCGTCCACAAATTTGCGGCTCAGCTGGCTGAAAATCACCGACTCACCCATCAGGCACGCTCCTGCAATACCAGCTGATCCAGATGGCTGACGATCTCGGTCAGGCGCGGGTCATTTTCCGTGGTCAGCCATTGCAGTACGCTCTCCCCACCCTGCATCAGATGGTTCATGTACTGATCGGCAATCTGGCGGCCATAGCGGTAGCCCGCCAGTTTACGGGCGGTACGATCGATACGTACCCGCAGCGGCTGGTGCATATCCGGGTGCAGGATTTCCGCCGGTTGCAGATCCAGCTCACCCGATTCACGGGCGTGAATTTTCTGCTCCAGCAAGCCTAATGCCATGGCAAAACCGTACAAAGTGGCGGCAGGCGTCGGCGGGCAGCCAGGGATATACACATCCACCGGCACGATTTTGTCTGTCCCGCCCCATACGCAGTACAGGTCGTGGAAGATACCGCCGCTGTTGCCGCAGGCCCCGTAAGAGATACAGATTTTAGGGTCTGGCGCGGATTCCCAGGCCCGCAGCGCCGGGGAGCGCATGGCGCGGGTCACCGCCCCGGTAAACAGCAGGATGTCAGCATGGCGCGGGGAGGGTACGACTTTGATCCCGAAGCGTTCGGCATCGAACAGCGGCGAAAGGGTAGCAAAGATTTCAATTTCACAGCCGTTACAACCGCCGCAGTCCACCCGGTAAACATAGGCAGAGCGTTTGATTTTTTTCAGCAGGGAGGCCTTCATGCTGGCGATGGACTCATCCACCGTCATCGGCAAAGGCATCCCGTTGGCATCACGTGGCCCGAGTAGTTCACTCATTGACTGGCCTCATTCATATGGCGCTTAAAGTTGATATGGTTGGCACCCACCAGGCTTTGCTGGCGTTTGCATTCCGGGCAGGTTTCAAAGCCGGGGCGATGTTGTTCAGCCAGCGCATCGCCGTTATGGGCCAGCAGAGCGATGGCGTAATCGATCTCTTTCTGTACCGCAAACGGGCGCTCGCAGCTGCGGCAGTGGCACAGCGGGAAGCGCGACTGTTGCAGGAAGTCGGCTTTGTTCCATACCGCCAGCTCATAGTCCTGAGACAGGACAATTGCCGTGGTAGGACAGACTTCCTCACAGCGGGCGCAGAAGATGCAGCGCCCCAGGTTGAATTGCCAGGTCAGCTCTTTGGTCGCCAGATCGGTGCTTACCGTCAGCGCATTGGAGGGGCAGGCGTTAACGCATGCCGCACAGCCGATGCACTGCTGCGGGTTATGTTCCGGCTTGCCGCGGAAGTTTTTGTCCACGGCGATAGGTTGAAGCGGGTAGCTTTCAGTTACTACCCCGGTCTTCATCACCTTTTTGATAAACGTAAACATATCGATTCCTTTGACCGGCTTATTTCAGCGGCGAGTTTTTGCGTTCGATGCTGTAGCGCTCAAGCTCTTTATAAGGCACTACTTTGGTTTTCTTCTTACGCACATCCACCACCGTCATACGGTCGGTACAGGAGTAGCAAGGGTCCAGGCTGCCGATAATCAGCGGCGCATCGGAAACGGTGTTACCACGCAGCATGTAGCGCAGGGTCGGCCAGTTGGCGTAGGTGGCCGCACGGCAGCGCCAGCGGAACAGCTTCTGGTTGTCGCCGGTCATACTCCAGTGGATATCATCCCCGCGCGGTGCTTCAGAGAAGCCAAGAGCGAAGCGGTTCGGGATATAGGTGAAGCCTTCAACGGCCAGTGGCCCGCCCGGCAGGTTATCCAGGCCGAAGTCGATCATATTCAGGGCGGTAAACACCTCGTTGATACGTACTTTCAGGCGGGAAATCACGTCACAGCCTTGTTCACTGTGCACTTCCATCGGCAGCAGGCCATAACCCACAAACGGGTGATCGACACGGGTATCACGCTTGTGACCACTGGCGCGCACCATCGGGCCTACGTTACTGAAATCGCGGGCTACCTGCGGGTCAAGACGGCCAATGCCCACGGTGCGCTGGTCGATGTTTGGCGTGCTCATCAGCACGTCCACCAGCTCTTTCACATCGCGGCGCATCTGCTGGGCCAGCAGACGGGTCTGGATCATGTCATCTTTCAGCAGATCGCGGCGGATCCCGCCAATCAGATTCAGACCGTAGGTTTTGCGGGCGCCGGTGAGGATTTCCGCCATTTTCATTGAGGCTTCGCGCACCCGGAAGAACTGCATAAAGCCAGAGTCAAAGCCGACAAAGTGGCAGGCCAGGCCCAGGTTCAGCAAGTGGCTGTGCAGGCGTTCCACTTCCAGCAGAATGGCGCGGATCATCTGGGCGCGTTCCGGCACCTGGATACCCATGGCGTTCTCTACCGAGGTGGTATAAGCGGTGCTGTGGGCAAAGCCGCAGATGCCACACACTCGGTCAGATAAGAAAGTGACCTCGTTGTAGCCCATGCGGGTTTCCGCCAGTTTTTCCATGCCACGGTGGACATAGAACATGCGGTAGTCGGCATCAATGATGTTTTCGCCATCCACGAACAGGCGGAAGTGACCCGGTTCGTCAGAGGTGACGTGCAGTGGGCCAATCGGCACCACGTTATTTTTCTTGGTGCCCAGCTCGTTGATGAACTGGTAGGTTTCGCTGTCGGTGGTGGGCGCCGGGCGCTGGCGGTAATCCATACTGTCTTTACGCAGCGGGTAGAGATCATCCGGCCAGTCATCCGGCAGCACCAGGCGGCGTTCGTCCGGCAGGCCAACGGGGCGCAGGCCGTACATATCGCGGACTTCACGTTCGCCCCAAACCGCAGCGGGAACCCGTGGGGTAACCGATGGGAATTCCAGGCTGTCAGGGTCTACTTCGACACGCACAGTGACCCAGCACTTCTCGCCCTGCTCCATGGAGAGCACGTAATAAACGGCATAATTGCCACACAAGCTGCGTTCGTCATTACCGAACAGCACTGATAACCAGCCACCCTGCTGATAGTAAAGATGCTCCACCACTTCCGGCAGGTAGTTAACCTTCACGGTGATGGTGATCTGGTCTTTGGTTTGCCAGGCTTCGTCGAGGATCACCTCAGGAAAGGCCTGGTGTAACGCTGCCAGGTACTGTTGACCGATTTTTTGTTCAGACATAATCACACTCTCTTAAAACGCCACCAGCAGGGAGACGAACGCTAAAAAGGCAAAGCCAAAACCGGCCCAGGTCACCTTGGATGCCGAGAGCATCCGCAGGCGTGCCATACTGTTTTCGAACAGGGCGATCACCAGCACGCCCAGCAGCAGTTTTACTACCGCCAGCACCAGTGCCAGAACCAGTCCACCGGCGCTAAAGCTGGTCATCTGGCCCCAGGGCAGGAACACGCCGACAAACATTTGCAGCACCACCAGCTGTTTCAGGCTGATGCCCCACTTCAGTACCGCAAACCCGGCCCCGCTGTACTCGGTCAGCGGCCCTTCCTGTAACTCTTGCTCCGCTTCTGCCAAATCAAAGGGCAGTTTGCCCATTTCGATAAAGGTGGCGAAGGCGCAGGCGGCCAGCGCCAGCAGCAATGGAAGGGTGTGCTCACGGGGCCAGTGAGCCACGGTATCGGCAATATTGGTGATGTGGGTAGACCCCGCCACCACCGCCGCCACCCACAGGCCCAGCAGCAGAATTGGCTCTACCAGCACACCCAGCATGGCTTCACGGCTGGCACCAATAGCGGTAAACGGGCTACCGGTATCCAGGCCAGCAATCGCAAAGAAGAAACGGGCAATGGCGAACAGGTACAGCAGGGTGATCAGGTCCCCTAGCCAGGGCATCAGGGAGAACACCGTCACCACCGGCAGGGCGGTGGCGATGGTCAGCATCACCGCCACCATTACGAAAGGCATCAGGCGGAATACCCAGCCTGCGGCTTCCGGGGCCACGCTTTGGCGGCCCAGCAGTTTGAACAGATCGCGGTACTCCTGAAGCACCCCCGGCCCCCGGCGGTTATGCATCCGCGCACGGGCTATCCGGGTGACCCCGGAAAGCAGCGGCGCAACGGCAAACAGCACCAGCGCCTGAATCAAGGCATAAACAATCGTCATCTTAGATACCCCGGATAATGACAAAGGCCAACAGCACCATCAGCTCGATACCGGCCACGCGGCGCAAGGTTAAGGCGGTGCATTCACACTGCCAGCCCGGCACCCATGAAACCGGGTTCAGCCAGTGGCGCAACTTAAACACCGGCGCAAAAGCGGCTTTCACCGGCTGAGCAAAACCGGTGGCGGTGATCACCATGGCCTGCTCGTGGTCATAACCACAGACCCAGGCTTTACCACGGGAGCGGGACGGCAGACGGTCGCCGCGCAGCACCACCATCAGCAGGAATGGCAGCAGCAGGGAGCCAAGCAGCAACAAGGTAATCATCGGTTGGGAAAGGGTGGTGTTCGCTACTTCCAGCGGCAGTGGCACTGCATGGCGCAGCAGCGGGATAAACCACGGCGCACCGATACCGGCAACCACACAACACAGCGCCATGGCGGCGGTCGCCACGTTCATCAGCAGCGGTGCGCCCTTGGCGTTTTCTGCTTCCGGGGTACGCGGTGCACCCAGGAAGGCAACCCCGTACACTTTCGCCATACACATCACTGCCAGGGCACCGGTGATTGCCAGGCCCACGGCCAGCATTGGCCCGAGGATGCGGCCAGCCCACAGCGGCAGGGAGCTTAAGCGGAAGAAGGACTGATAAATCACCCATTCACCGGCAAAGCCATTCAGCGGCGGCAGCGCAGCCATCGCCATCAGGCCAATCAGCATCGATATCGAGATGGTTGGCATCAGTTTGCCAATCCCGCCCAGTTTTTCGATATCGCGATGGCCGGTACGGAACCAGACCGCCCCGGCACCGAGGAACAGGGTGGTTTTAAACAGGCTGTGGTTGAACAAGTGGTACATACCACCCACCAGACCCAGGGCCACCAGCACCGGCTCCTTGATTGCCAGGCCGACCATGCCCGCGCCTAAACCCAGCAAAATAATGCCGATGTTTTCCAGGCTGTGGTACGCCAGCAGGCGGTTGATATTGTGTTCCATCAGGGCATACAGGCCGCCAACAAAGGCGGTGATCATCCCCAGCACCAGCACCAGCACGCCCCACCATAGGGGTTGCACACCGGCCACCAGGGTAAAGGCCATAATGCCGTAAATGCCGATTTTCAGTACCACCGCCGAGAACAGCGCCGCAGCGGGTGCGCTGGCATTGGCATGGGCCTGAGGCACCCAACCGTGCAGCGGGATAATCCCCGCCAGCAGGCCAAAGCCCAGCAGGCCCAGCAGCCAGATGTCGTTACCCAGCGGCAGCATCCCGGTCATGGCATGCAGGTCGGCATAGTTGAGGGTGCCGTAACGGTGCCAGGTCAGCCAGCAGGCGATAGCCAGCAGCACGGTACCCAGGCGGCCCAGCACAAACCACAGCTTGCCGGACTGCGCACAGCCGGTGAGGAAGGCTGCGCACAGGGCCATGATTTCCGCCATCACTACCAGCTCACCGAGGTTATCGGCGATCAGGGCCAGTACCGCCGCGGCCAGCAGCAGGTTGAGCGGCAGGCCTTCGGCCCGCGCCTGCGGGTGGCGTTGCCAGCTCAGGTTAAACAGGCTGATAAACAGCCCCGGCAGCCCCAGCGCCAGCAGCCACAGGCTGTTGAGCGGGGTCAAGGCCGCGCTGTAATGCAGCAGGCTAAAGGCCCCGCCCTGCCCCAGCAGGCCTTCGAAACCGGCCCCCAGCGCCAGGGCGCTGCTGATAGCCCCACCGATACCGGCAATCACGCCGC
The DNA here is from genome assembly GCA_966186435.1 of uncultured Enterobacteriaceae bacterium. GTDB lineage: Bacteria > Pseudomonadota > Gammaproteobacteria > Enterobacterales > Enterobacteriaceae > CBIFWW01. The sequence goes on along the minus strand of CBIFWW010000006.1, from coordinate 25,798 downwards.
TCAGGGGCTTGGAAAATAACGTCACACCAGACAGAACGGCGGTGGCCAGGAAGCCAACGACCGCCCAATGAATCATCACCACGGCACTCATTTCTTGGTCTCCTGCGGGGTGGCGAACAGGGAGAGATCGCTCAAGGACACCGCCATCGCCATTTCACGTTTACGTTTGCTGGCCTGTTCGATATCGCGGTTATCCACCAGGCGCAGCGCTTTGGTCGGGCACGTGCGCACACAGGCCGGGCCTTGATCGTCGAAGTGACACAGATCGCATTTCAGCGCCACGGCGCGGATGCCGGGAACCCAGTCCAGCAGGCTGCTGACTTTGGCCGGTGCTGGCGGTGCCGCAGGGGCTTTCGGGCTGTTAACATTGGCCGGAATGCTGATAGGGCGGCTACCGGAAAACTCAATGGCCCCAAACGGGCAGGCAATGGCGCACAGCTTGCAGCTAACGCACAGGCTTTCATTAAGTTGCACGGCACCATCCATACGCGTAATCGCATTCGCCGGGCAGACGCCGGCACAAGGCGCGTCTTCACAGTGGTGGCAAAGCTGCGGCGCGGACTCATTCGCGTTGCGCATAACTTTCAGGCGTGGCATGGACTGCAGCCCATGCTGGCGGTGGGTCTCTGAACAGGCGGCTTCACAGGTGTGGCAGCCAATGCAGAGCTTTGAGTCAGCGATGACAAAACGGTTCACCGGATCTCTTCCTCGGAGAAGCAAGCCCCAACGGGGCTTAGTCATTTATGACGAAACATATGCCGAACATGACAGTGTTCGACACGGAATAATCAGGCCAGGGCGCTCAGCGTTGGCTGTTGGCACAGCAGTGCCATATTGAGCGGCACATCGTCATGCACGGCACGGTAGAGCTGCTCATAAATAGGGGTAATCAGCCCGAGATAATGCTCCAGCACCTGGTCACGGGCGCGGTTACTTACGCTGCCATCGACAGTGCCTTCGTCATCCATTTGGGCCTGAGCAATCAGCGCCTGGTCATCACCTTCGCGGCTTTCGAGGTAGTAGCTGATGGTGTGGCTGTTAAAGCCATTACCAAGGGCAATACGCACAATGAAATGGTCGAACAGGAAGAACCGCAGATCGTCATCGGGATTGCAGCCAACGGCATGATGCAGATGGGCTTTGGATAAGGTAATGGCCTGCGTCAGGGTATTGCAGTAGTGTTGCCACTGGTCTAATAAACGCTGGTGGCGGCTGGCGATATAATCGGCTTTCTCGCTCAGTTCCCAAATAGTCATAGTGAGGCGCTCTGTTGGAGGTGATTGCCCACACAGGCATTTTTCATGCCAGTTTTATATCATGCTGATTTGTATGACTAATATTATAAACGCTGCGGTTCCCCCGTTTCTTTTGACATGTCATTTCGTCATCTTCGACACCGAATGACACCTCTTGCTACCTGCGTTGGCATTGTCCTTGCATATACGCCCGGGACAGCTTCGGAGGCGTTATGCACGAAATCACCCTTTGCCAGCGTGCGCTGGAAATCATTGAACAACAGGCCCGCCAGAACGGTGCCACCCGCGTGACCAGCGTTTGGCTGGAAGTGGGGGCCTTCTCTTGCGTGGAAACCAGCGCCATGGAGTTCTGCTTTGAACTGGTGTGCCGCGACACCCTGGCGGAGGGATGCACCCTGCATATTCATCAACAGGAAGCCGAATGCTGGTGCCATGACTGTCAGCAATATGTCCAACTGCTGACCCAAAAAGTCCGGCGCTGCCCCCAGTGCCATGGGGCAAATCTGCGTGTGGTCGCCGATGATGGCGTCCAGATCAAACGGCTTGAAGTAGCCGGGGAGTAATTATGTGTACCACCTGTGGTTGCGCTGATGGCAACCGTTATATCGAAGGGGATGAGCGTAATCCCCACTCTGCATTCCGCAGCGCGCCCTTCGCGCCCGCTGGCCGCCCGCTGATGAAAATCACCGGCGTGAAGGCTGATGCCTTTACCCCAAGTGAACTGGAAGCAGGCGATCTGCACTATGGTCATGGCGAAGCAGGCACCCATGCGCCGGGCATGAGCCAGCGCCGGATGCTGGAAATCGAAATGAACGTGCTGGACAAAAACAACGGTCTGGCGGCCCGCAACCGTGCCGATTTTGCCAGGCGCAATCAACTGGTGCTGAACCTGGTTTCCAGCCCTGGCTCCGGTAAAACCACCTTACTGACCGAAACCTTAACCCGTCTGCAAGGCCGCCTGCCATGTGCCGTAATTGAAGGCGATCAGCAGACGGTGAACGATGCGGCCCGTATCCGCGCCACCGGCACTCCGGCTATCCAGGTTAACACCGGTAAAGGCTGCCACCTGGATGCCCAGATGATTGCCGATGCTGCCCCGCGCCTGAATTTGGCCGATAACGGCATCCTGTTTATTGAAAACGTTGGCAACCTGGTGTGCCCGGCCAGCTTCGACCTCGGCGAACGCCATAAAGTGGCGGTGCTGTCGGTGACCGAAGGGGAAGACAAACCGCTGAAATACCCCCATATGTTTGCGGCGGCTTCTCTGATGCTGTTGAACAAAGTGGATCTGCTGCCATACCTCGACTTCGACGTTGAGCGTTGCCTGGCTTACGCCCGGGAAGTGAACCCGGATATTGAGATCCTATTGGTTTCCGCCACCAAAGGCGAAGGCATGGATCACTGGATCACCTGGCTGGAGGCACAGCTATGTGCATAGGCATCCCGGGGCAAATCACGGAGATTCTGGAAGACGGCCACGCCAAAGTAGACGTGTGCGGTATTCAGCGCGACGTCAACCTGACCTTAGTCGGCCACTGCGATGAAAACGGCCAGCCCCGTCTTGGCCAGTGGGTGCTGGTGCACGTCGGTTTTGCCATGAGCGTGATTGATGAAAGCGAGGCCCGGGATACCCTCGACGCCCTGCAAAATATGTTTGAAGTAGAGCCTGATGTCGGCGCCCTGCTGTATGGCGAGGAGCGTGGCTAATGCGTTTTGTGGATGAGTATCGTGACCCGCAAAAGGTTATGGAGCTGATCGCCAGGCTGAAGGAGCGCGCCCCCCTGCTGAATAACAGCGCCAGACATCCCCTGCGGATCATGGAAGTGTGCGGTGGCCATACTCACGCTATCTTTAAATTTGGCCTCGACCAGCTGCTGCCGGATAACATTGAATTCATCCACGGCCCCGGCTGCCCGGTGTGCGTGCTGCCGATGGGGCGCATTGATGCCTGTATTGAAATCGCCAGCCACCTGGACGTGATCTTTTGCACCTTCGGCGATGCCATTCGGGTGCCCGGTAAACATGGCTCCCTGATGGATGCCCGGGCGCGCGGGGCGGATATTCGGGTGGTTTACTCGCCGCTGGATGCCCTGGCGCTGGCGGAGAAACACCCCGATCGCAAGGTGGTGTTCTTCGGCCTCGGCTTTGAAACCACCATGCCAGCTACGGCGATCACCCTGCAACAGGCCAAGGCCCGTGGGGTGGAGAATTTTTACTTCTTCTGCCAGCACATCACGCTGATCCCCACCCTGCGTAGCCTACTGGAGCAACCGGGGAACGGCATCGATGCCTTCCTGGCCCCGGGCCATGTCAGCATGGTCATCGGCACCGAAGCCTATGGCTTTATTGCCAGCGAGCACCAGCGCCCGTTAGTGGTGGCCGGGTTCGAACCGGTGGATCTGCTGCAAGGGGTGCTGATGTTGGTGGAGCAGAAAATTGCTGGCCAACCGGCGGTGGAAAACCAGTATCGCCGGGTAGTGCCCGATGCCGGGAACGCCCTGGCTCAGGCCGCTATGGCCGAGGTATTTATGCTGGATGGCGATAGCGAATGGCGCGGGCTGGGGATTATCAACCAGTCCGGCGTGCACCTTACCCCGGCCTACCAGGCTTGGGATGCGGAGCGCCACTTTAAGCCTCAACCCCAGCAGACCCAGGATGATCCTCGCGCCCGCTGTGGCGATGTGCTGACCGGCCGCTGTAAGCCGCACCAATGCCCGCTATTTGGCAAAACCTGTAATCCACAAAATGCCTTTGGGGCCTTAATGGTGTCTTCCGAGGGCGCATGTGCCGCCTGGTATCAATACCGCGGCCAGGAGAGTGAAGCATGAAAACCATCACCCTAGCCCACGGCAGCGGCGGCCAGGCCATGCAGCAGCTGATCGCCAGCCTGTTTATGGAAGCCTTTAACAACCCATGGCTGGCCCAACAAGAGGATTCCACCCGGCTGGAGTTAGCGACCCTGACGGCCCAGGGCGATCGGATGGCTTTCTCCACCGACAGCTACGTCATCGACCCGATTGAATTCCCCGGCGGCAATATTGGCAAGCTGGCGGTGTGCGGCACCGCCAACGATGTGGCCGTGAGCGGGGCCACTCCGCTGTGGCTCTCCTGCGGATTTATCCTTGAGGAAGGGCTGCCGCTGGAAACCTTAGAGCGCCTGGTGCGCTCAATGGCCGCCACCGCCCGCGAAGCCGGGATCGCCATCGTTACCGGGGACACCAAAGTGGTGCCCCGGGGCGCGGCGGATAAAATCTTTATTAATACCGCCGGTATTGGCGCCATCCCGGCGGGGATGAACTGGGGTATCGATCAAATCCGCGAAGGCGATGTGCTGATTGCCAGCGGCACCCTGGGTGACCACGGGGCCACTATCCTCAACCTGCGTGAAGGGCTGGGGTTACAGGGCGATCTCACCAGCGATTGTGCGGTGTTAACCCCGATGATTACCCCATTGCGTGCAATTCCGGGGGTGAAAGCCCTGCGTGACGCCACCCGTGGGGGGGTGAATGCGGTGCTGCATGAATTCAGCGAAGCCAGCGGCTGTGGTATGGAAATCGAAGAAGCTAAGCTGCCGATGAAACCGGCGGTGCGCGGCGTCTGCGAACTCCTTGGGCTGGACCCGCTTAACTTTGCCAATGAAGGCAAGCTGGTGCTGGCGGTTTCCCGCGAGGCCGCAGAAGCCGTTTTAGCCTCCTTGCGCCAACACCCGTTGGGCCGGGATGCGGCCATCATCGGTGAAGTGGTGGCAAAACCGGGCGTGCGGGTGACCGGTCTGTATGGCATTAAACGCACCCTCGACCTGCCCCATTCCGAGCCACTCCCACGTATTTGTTGACTTGAACCCGCGCCGTAACATCTTTAGACAGCTAAACTTATCACCGCCTATTATAAAAAGTTGTTAGCCCCTACGGGGGCCTCCAGGAATTACTCAATGTCATACACCCCCATGAGCGACCTCGGTCAACAGGGACTTTTTGATACCACCCGCACTTTGCTGCGCCAGCCGGATCTTGGCGCACTGGCAGAGTGCCTGAGCCACATCACGCGCCAGAGCGCTCTGGCGGATGGCGTCAATATTTTACTTTTCCACCCTTTATATCAGCGGGTGGGGTTTTATGGCATGGATAGCCAGGGCCAGCCCCTGCATTACGAAGATGAAATGGTGCTGGCGAACGGCCCGGTACGCCGCCTGCTCTCGCGCCCGGAGGCGCTGCTGTGTACCCGCGCCGAGTTTGACGACACCTGGCCGATGGTTAGCCAACTTAATCTTTACCGCCCTTATTCCCGCTATTGCCTGCTGCCGCTGGCCTCCGAGGGGAAAATCATCGGCGGCTGTGAATTTATTCGTGAACAAGACCAGCCCTGGACGGAAAAAGAGCTGACGCGCCTGTTCACCCTGACCCAGGTGGTGAGCCTGGCGGCAGAACAAATTCAGTCGCGGGTGAATACCGGCTTTGAGTACCAGCAGCTATGCCGCGAGCGCGATGACTTTAAGATCCTGGTGGCGGTGACCAATGCGGTGTTGTCCAAACTGGATCTTGACGATCTGGTGAGCGAGATCGCCCACGAAATCTACCGCTACTTCGCCATTGATTCGGTGAGCGTGGTGCTGCAAAGCAACCGTAAAGGTCGGTTGCACGTTTACTCCACCCATTTTGTCGATGAAGCCTGCCCGATCCATGACCAGATTGAAGTGGACGAGGCCGGGACCCTGTCTGAGCGGGTTTATCGCAGCCGGGAAATGCTGTTGCTGAACCTGACGGACCGCGATCAGCTGGCCCCCTATGAAAAAATGCTGTTTGAGATGTGGGGCAACCAGATCCAGACCCTGTGCCTGCTGCCGCTGACCTTCGGCAATAAGATGCTGGGGGTGTTGAAGCTGGCCCAGTGCGAAGCCTCCGTCTTTACACCACAGGCCATAAAGTTACTGCGCCAGATCGCCGAGCGTATCTCCATCGCTGTGGATAACGCCCTGGCCTATCAGGAAATCAACCGCCTGAAAGAGAACCTGGTGGATGAGAACCTGGCCCTGACCGAGCAAATCAACAATGTGGCCGCTGACTTTGGTGAAATCATTGGCCGCAGCGACGCCATGACCAGCGTAATGAAGCAGGTGGGGATGGTGGCCCGCAGCGACAGCACGGTGCTGATCCTGGGGGAAACCGGCACCGGGAAAGAGCTGATCGCCCGGGCTATCCACAATCTTAGCGGCCGTAACAGCCGCCGGATGGTGAAAATTAACTGTGCCGCCATGCCCGCCGGGTTACTGGAAAGCGACTTGTTCGGCCATGAGCGCGGCGCCTTTACCGGGGCCAACACCCAGCGCATTGGCCGCTTTGAACTGGCGGATAAAAGCTCTCTGTTCCTCGATGAAGTGGGCGATATGCCGCTGGAGCTTCAGCCCAAATTGCTGCGCGTGCTGCAGGAAAAAGAGTTCGAACGCTTGGGCAGTAACAAGGTGCTGGAAGTGGACGTGCGCCTGATTGCCGCCACCAACCGCGACCTCAAGCAGATGGTGACCGATCGGGAATTCCGCAGTGACCTTTACTACCGGCTGAATGTCTTCCCCATCAACCTGCCGCCGCTCCGTGAACGGCCAGACGATATTCCGCTGCTGGTGAAAGCCTTCACCTTCAAAATCGCCCGCCGTCTGGGCCGCACTATCGACAGTATCCCGGCAGAAACCCTGCGGGCGCTGAGCCGTATGGAATGGCCGGGCAACGTGCGCGAGCTGGAAAACGTGATCGAACGCGCCGTGCTGCTCACCCGTGGCAGCGTGCTGCACCTCTCCCTGCCGGATATGGATTACCGCCCGATGGCGGAGAAGTGCCAGCCGTTGGTTAATAGCCAGCCGGGCATTGATGGTGAGGATGAATGCCAGCGGATTATTCGGGTGTTAAAGGAAACCAATGGCGTGGTAGCCGGGCCGCGCGGCGCCGCCGAACGCCTGGGGATGAAGCGCACTACGCTGTTGTCCCGGATGAAGAAGCTGGGGATTGATAAGAGTGTGATTTGAGGGGGTTATTGAAAGTTATAAAACTAATCAATAACAGGATATTGTAAGAACTTTCATATTAATAAATGGGCTAAGAGGAATTCGCTTGCTTCCTCTTAGCCCCCCATTAAAGCCCGTAATATTGCCCGTGCCAAGATAATTAAATTCTGATTTACATTAATCCGCATCCAGAAGCCAAAGCCGATTAAAAAGATCTTGTGAATTCCCCCTGCCTGTTCTATTTTCTGACCTCAGCCTATGCCTAAGTATTTTTAGTCATTGATTTTAATGAAATTTATTTTCAATTGAAGGACGCTAGCCACATTACCACCCAAATATTCCACAGGTAAAGAGCAGTGCGAGGCGGCATTATTTCTCTGTATTATCATTGCTTCTCTATTGAGCTACGCCTGAATTCACTTTACTACCCACATTTTTTTATGCTAATTCACCACGGCTATTTCTTACCAGCTACCATTGGCTTCAAATAAAATAGGTACCGTATTCGCCGCAATCCAGCCACCAGCGCAACGCTGCTGTCCGCCGCGGCAACAAGGGATAACAGGAGAAACGTTCATGGACGACAACAAGAACCGTTCTTATCACCGCCCTATATGGGGGGAAAACGGGCAGGTTCATTTCGAAATCACCCCCCATCCCAAAGAAAATAACCATGTTGCGGTCTGCCTTATGCCCGCCGTGAAGGTGATCCCGGTGATCTTTATTCCCGGGGTAATGGGGTCAAACCTGAAAAATAAAGATAATGAGGTCTGGCAGTACACCTCAAAATCTCTTAAAAAATGGCCATTCGCTGACCCAGAAAAAAGAAAGTTTCTGTTAGACCCAAACACAACGATGGTGGACGATAGCGGGTCTATTTTCAACAATACTGCCGATGGGAACAAATTCCCCTCCCGGCGGGCACGGGGATGGGGCAGCGCCTTTTATAAAAGCTACGGGGAAGCCCTCGACCGACTGCAATACCTGCTCAATGATGACGATATTCTAACGGAAAATTACTTCAGGGAAGCGCAACTGCAGACCGCCCGTCAGCGTTTTAGCGGCGTCCGGATCGGCGAAGAGCCTGAAGGGCAGATACTCACCGTTCCTGAAACCGCCCACGGCCACTTGTTTTTATATCCCCTGCACGTGTTTGGTTACAACTGGCTCCAGTCCAATGCTGAATCAGCCATCCGCCTGGGGAAATATATCGAGCAGGTGCTGATGGATTATAGCGGCCGCCTGGCGGTGGAGAAGGTCATTCTGGTTACCCACTCCATGGGTGGGCTAGTGGCCCGGCACTACTCCGAGAATATGGGCGGACAGAAACATATTCTGGGCATGGTACACGGCGTAATGCCCGACCTCGGCTCGCCCGCGGCATACCGGCGCATGAAAACCGGTGAACGCGGTGTCCTTGGGATGATTATCGGCGACAGTGCCGAAAAACTGATGCCGGTGCTGGCCCAGTCCCCCGGCCCACTGCAACTGCTGCCGGGCAAAGCCTATGGCCCAGGTTGGTTGAGGGTTGAGGGTAAAAGTTCCCGTAAGTCGCTGCCTGTGGAGGATCCCTACGAGGAAATCTACCTCAACAAAACCGACTGGTGGCGGCTGTGCGAACAGGATTTATTGCTGGGGGATACGCGGAGTGAATGGGCGAAATATGAGAACACGATAATTCGGCACGTTAAAAAATTCATCGAAAAACTTAACGGCAAATACCATCCCCAGACTTGGCTATTTTACGGGGCGAGTACCGACAATCCGTCTGATGCATTTCTGACGTGGCAGGAGCAAATTCCCGATCGCATCAAAGAGCAGTACAGAGCCAGGGGTAATGGAGCACCGCCTGAACTGCCGCCCTTAAGGACCCATCAACTTATTTCCGCCGCGACGCCCGGTGATGGCACGGTGCCCATCACAGCCATCCGTACCCATTCTCCACGTATTCGTGGGGTGCTGGCGACCAATGTTGATCATGAAGGGGCCTTTGCTGTGGACCCGGTAGACCGCACCCGCTCGGTCTACACCGATCTGTCAGACGCCCTGGTTTTCACCGTCCGTTCCGTGGTGAAAATCTCCCAGCAGGTACCCGAACCATGAGAAAAAAACTGCTCCCCTGGCTCATCCCGTTATCGCTGATTGTGCTGGCCGCCGGATATTACATCCACAACTATGTAACCCTTGTACACACCCCATCGCCGTTAACGGAAAAGGAAAAACGTATGGTCGATACCCTGTTTGCCACCACTAAAACCCAGTGTGTGGGGCGCTTTGTCTTTGAGGTCCCGGCCTCCTTTGAAAATACCCTGACGGAGCGCGCCCGCATCAATGAGGTTCAAATTACCAGTAGGCGTTCCTACCGCCCGCCCTTTGTACAACGTATCCAACTGCGCGAGCAGGAGCTGAAAAACAGCCGCACCGTTGATGAAGTGGATGAGCCTTTTCTTAAGCAGGTATACCGCCTGAGTGAGAATGCGGTGATATTTGATCGTAATGAAAATACGAGTGTGCCTGGTTTCGGGCGAATTCTGGAAGGGCATATTTATGTAGACGGGGTTGAGTTTATCCTCACCCAAGAGATCCTTGATTATTCTGACCCCCGCTTTGCCAAAGAACGGGCTTTTTATTTGCGGGATGAAGCCGAAAGGCCCGAATGGATGGCAAACACCAAACCAGCAAAATTGGCAGAACTAAAGGATTTGATGTCCCGCCTCAGTCGGCGCAGCAACGATGAAATTCCCACCCAGCCGGGCACCTGTATTGCTGAAGGGTTTATCCGCGACACCGGCGCGCAGCAGCAGGAAGATATTACCTTTATTTATCCCCATAATTCGGTTTTCTCTTTTGTGGTCTGGAGCAATAACGCCTTGAAAGAAAAAACTGACATGCTGGAGCGTAGCAATGAAATACAGTCCTATCTGACCCAGATTAATGCCCGGACATTGCGTAAAGGCAAAACCCAGATAGCCGGTTTTAATGCCAGTGAATGGCTGGCTACTGCACCAACGGAAAATCTCCCTGATGATGCCTCTGCTCAGCTTTTATTCACCGCCGTAGCGAATGAGAAAATAGCAGACTTTAAACATCCTAACCTAGATCTGACATTAAATAATCACGCCCTGCCCCCGCCTACCTACAGCGATGCTGAACTGGTAGAGATTTGGGACCGCATCACCCGCTCTTTTCGCATCAGGGAAAATGCATTCTGAGCCTTAACTCGGGGCGTTGCATCAGGGCGCCCCCCCCTTTCAACAGCGTGGCAACAAGGCATAACAGGAGACGCGTTTATGGACGATATCGAAAAGCAGGCTTATTTGCCGGTGATAACAATCGCCCAGCAGGTACCCGAACCATGAGAAAAAAACTGCTCCCCTGGCTCATCCCGCTGTCGCTGATTGTGCTGGCCGCAGGGTATTACATTTACAACTATGTGACCTTTGTACACACCCCATCGCCGTTAACGGAAAAGGAAAAACGTATGGTCGATACCCTGTTTGCCATCACCAAAACCCAGTGTGTGGGGCGCTTTGTTTTTGAGGTCCCAGACTCCTTTGAAAACACCCAGACTGAACGCGCCCGCATTAATGAGATTCAAATCACCAGTAAGCGGTCCTACCGCCCGCCCTTTGAGCAACGTATCCAACGACGGGAGCAGGAATTGCAGAGTGAACTCACTGTGAGGAAGATCGACCAGCCTTTCCTTAAGCAGGTGTACCGGTTAAGTGAGAATGCGGTGATATTTGATCGTAACAGAAATGGGAGTGAAGCCGCCTATGGCCGCACTCTGGAAGGGCACCTTTACGTTGACGGAGTGGCATTTATACTCAGTCAGGATATAGTTGATTTTTCAGACCATAAATATCAAAAGGATAAAGAAGATTTTATCAGGGCCGGTGTTGATGCTAATTTTTTAGACACCAAACCCGCAAAACTGGCAGAACTAAAAGACTTGATGTCCCGCCTCAGCGGGCGCAGCAACGATCAAATCCCCACCCAGCCGGGCACCTGCATTGCTGAAGGGTTTATCCGCGACACCGGCGCGCAGCAGCAGAAAGATATTACCTTTGTTTATCCACATAATTCGGTCTTCTCGCTGTCAGTCTCCACTAATACTTATCTGGGCGGCCCAGAGAGTATGCTGGAGAGAAGTGATGAAATTCAGCCTTACCTGACGGCAATCAAAGCGCGAACATTACGCAAAGGTAAAACACAAATTGCCGGCTTAGAAGCGGATGAATGGCTCAATACCGCCCCTTCACTGCCCCCACCCCATGCGCCCTCCAGGCAGTTGCTTTTCAACATCATTGCCAATGAAAAAACAGCTGACTTCAAACATCCGATCATTGACCTGACATTAAGTAACCACGCCCTGCCTACGCCTGCCTACAGCGATTCTGAACTGATAGAGATTTGGGACCGCATCACCCGCTCTTTCCGCATCAGGGAAAATGCGTTCTAAGGGATAACACGGAGCATTGAGCCAGGGCGTTTACCCGCGCAAAGGGTCAGGCGATTGTGGCCCCTTGCGCGGGCCGGGTGCGGGTGCAACAAAGGAAAGTCGGTGCTTTAAGGCACGCAACCCGTGCACACATCTTGAATATACTAAAGGTGGGCGTTAATTCGGGAACGCCCAATATCAAAAACGTAACATGAAATATAAATCAGATAGTTAAAACGCCGTCCGGGCAAAACCCGTCACTTCCTTCAAACCCATCTCACGACCCAACGCCGTCATTGGATGCACCACCACAATCCCGCGCACCGCTTTCTTCAGCTTGCCCATATCGGCCTGCTCTTTCTTAGTAATGGCACGGCTGAAAGGCAGCTGTTTCAGCTTCTGCGCTTCTTTACTCAGCTTCTCAACCCGCACATCTTTCAAACGGGCGATTTCGGTTTCCAGCTTCAGCTGCTCTTTTTCCAGCTCGGCGTATTTCTCCGCCTGATCCACCAGCGGCATGTCGGCCATCTGGTGCTTAATGGCATCCAGCTTGTCACTGAGCAGTTTGATTTCGTTCTTTTCAACTTCTTTCATGGTTTATTCGGCTTAATAGAGGACTTTAGCAGCAAGGATACACCATAAGGATAAACAGTGGTAAGTCTGGCGCTAGGTTAAGCAAGGGCCACCCCTTTCCGATCGGGCTTTTACTTCTGGAAAGGGGTTTTTAAACAAATGCGCGAAATCAGCGCCGTAAGGGAGAGAACCATGGTGGAGCGCACCATTTGCTGGTAGCGCTGGCGTTGCATCGCCAGCAGCGCCGCATCGTTGCCGTCAAGCAGGGTTGGCGTAGGCGGAAAAGCGGTGACACAGTGCAGCTCCCCAAAGGGACCGATAATTTCATCGTCGGTAAAGCCGTACTCGCTGCCGTCGTGATTTAGCTCTTCACGCAGGGCCATCAGCAGCTCGCAGTCTTCATACTCCGCCCGGCTCAGCACGCCGAGGCCATAAATTAACTTCAAACGTACCGAGAGATCGCCCAGCGGGCCATCCCCTTCCAGCAAAGGCTCAACGGCGTATTTCACCGCATAATCGTCTTTGCGGAACACCTTGATCACCAACAGGTTAACGGCTTCGGTCAAGAGTTCTACGGCGGCGATCAGCAGGCTTCTTACGGTTTTACCGGCATTAAGTCGCTCAAGGACCCGGTTTTCAAAAGCCTGTGTTTCTTCCATTATTGCCTGCATATCTTGGGTTAAGAACCGGGCGTCTTTTTCGGACACCCGTCAGGGCTGTCAGGCGGTAGCCTGATAAGCCGCAATCGCTTCAACCACCACGTCACTGTTAGCATCCAGGCCGGATACCTGTGCCAGCGCGGCCTGCGGGCCAAGATCGGCGATAAGTTGCGCCAGTTCCTGGGCCTGTGGATCTTCGCTACTGTGGTAGTGCATCGCGGCGGCGATACCTTTTACCAGATAGTGATGGGGCAAACCATACTCCAGGGTGCCAAGCAGTGGCTTGATCAGGCGGTCACCGGCGCTGAGTTTACGCAGCGGCTGGCGGCCCACGCGCTCGACATCATCCTTCAGATACGGGTTTTCAAAGCGGCCGAGAATCTTCTGGATATAGGCAGCGTGTTTTTCCGGGTCAAAGCCGTAGCGTTTGATCAGCACCGCGCCGCTCTCTTCCATCGCGCCTTTCACCACGGCACGAATGTTTTCATCGAGGATGGCATCACGGATTGTCTGATGGCCGGCCTGCTGGCCCAGATAGGCGGTGATGGCATGACCGGTGTTGAGGGTAAACAGCTTACGCTCCACAAAGGCCATCAGGTTGTCCGTCAGCTCCATGCCAGGAATGGTCGGTAGCGGCCCTTTAAACTGGGTTTTATCCACAATCCACTCGCTAAAGGTTTCCACCGTTACTTCCAGCGGGTCTTGGGTGGCAGAAGCCGATGGCGGCACGATACGGTCGACGGCGGAATCCACAAAGCCCACCTGCTGCTCAACCCAGGCTTTTTCGCCTTCCGGCAGGGCAGCAAATACGTGGCCTTTGAGCTGGCTGGTGCCGCGCACCATGTTTTCACAGGCGATAATGTTCAGCGGGCGTTCATTGCCTGCGGCACGGCGTTTTGCCAGGCCAGCAACCATCGTCGGGGCGATTTTCTCCAGCACCACCGGGCCAACGGCGGTGGTAATCAGGTCAACCTCAGCAATCAAATCCACTACGGCATCGCCAATGCTGCTTACCGCATTAACGCCAGATACGGTGTCTACCTGCTGGTTCTCACCCACCACGTGCACCTGATAACTGTGGCGAGCATTCAGGGCATCCAGCACTGTCTGGTTTACATCGGCAAAGGTCAGCTTAAGACCGGCATCTGCCAATAATTTACCAATAAAACCACGGCCAATATTACCTGCACCAAAATGTAACGCTTTCATGTGGATAACCTTATTTAACTTGTTTCACCGTTAAGGCGGGGGTGAAGCATCACTGAGGAGTAATGCTTCAGCCAGGCCCTGACTAAAGGGCGGCGGGTTGCCCCGCCGCAGGGATATTATTTTTTACCGGCCAGCAGATCCAGAACTTCCTGGACACTGGTGGTGTTGGCCAGACGCTCGATAACAGAGTCGTCATCCAGGGCGTTGGTCAGGCTGGTAATCACCTGAATGTGCTCGTTGTTACGGGCAGCGATACCAATCACTAACCGTGCAATGTCATCAGGCTCTTCACCGAAGCGCACCCCATCACGGTACTGGCAGAACACTACCCCGGTTTTCAGCACCCGGTCTTTGGCTTCCACGGTGCCGTGCGGTACCGCGATAGATTCGCCGAGGTAGGTTGGGGTCAGCTTTTCACGCTCCAACATGGCATCGACGTACTCCGGCTCCACGTAGCCGCCTTTCACCAGCTGCTCACCGGCAAAGCGGATGGCCTCTTCTTTGGTGTGGGCGGTGCAGCCCAGGAAGATATTCTCGGCACCCAACTTGAACAGGTGGGCATCGTTGGCATCGAAGCTGTCTTTCAGGTGGTCACGCACCATGGACTCGTTATCGGTATGGCGCTGAGCCGCCACCAGACGCTCGGTCAGGCTGGTGTACAGGCCGCTATCGAGGAAATTAGTCAGCGAAATGTGCTGAGCCTGCGGCACCTGGCGCATGGCGCGTTCGGTCAGATCGCGGTGGGTAATCACCACGTCCACATCCGGCGGCAGATTGTTGATGGCGCTGTTGGTGACAGAGATATTAGTCAGCCCGGCATCATGCACTTTCTTACGCAGCACCCCGGCACCCATGGCGCTGGAACCCATCCCGGCATCACAGGCGACAATGATTTTGCGCACGTGGCTCAGGTCGTTGGTGACATCACCAGCCGCCAGCGGGGTGGCACCCTTGGAAGCAGATTTCATGTCCTGCATACGGCGGGTTGCCGCTTCGATATCGTCTTCTTCTTTCACTTTGCTGGTTTTCAGCAAGATGGCAGAAACGATGAAGGAGACCGCCATGGCTGCCACGATAGCGGCGATGTTGGCGAAGTAAGCGCCTTTCGGGGTCATCGCTAGTACCGCGATGATAGAGCCAGGGGAAGCCGGGGAAACCAGGCCGCCGTTCAGCAGGATCAGGGTGAATACACCGGTCATCCCGCCCAGAATTACCGCGATAATCAGACGCGGGTTCATCAGCACATACGGGAAGTAGATTTCGTGGATACCACCCAGGAAGTGGATGATTGCCGCACCGCCCGCAGACTGCTTGGCGTTACCGCGGCCAAAGAACATGTAGGCCAGCAGCACACCCATACCCGGGCCTGGGTTAGCTTCAATCAGGAAGAAGATAGACTTACCGACTTCATGGGACTGCTGAATACCCAGCGGTGAAAAGATACCGTGGTTGATAGCATTATTGAGGAACAGGATTTTCGCCGGTTCAACAAAGATGGAGGCCAGCGGCAGTACGTCATGGTTAACCATGAAGTTAACGCCCGCAGCCAGCAGTTTGGAGAGCACTTCCACCGCCGGGCCAATCGCCAGGAAGGCCAGTAGCGCCAGGATCATACCGATGATGCCAGCAGAGAAGTTGTTCACCAGCATTTCAAAACCGGATTTGATTTTGCCATCAACCCAGTTATCGAATTTCTTAATGCAGTAGCCGCCCAGCGGGCCAGCAATCATGGCACCGAGGAACATAGGCATATCGGCACCCACTACCACACCCATGGTAGTAATTGCACCCACCACGCCGCCGCGGTCACCGCCCACCAACCGGCCACCGGTATAACCGATCAGCAGCGGCAGCAGGTAAGTAATCATCGGGCCAACCAGCTTCGCCAGCGTTTCGTTTGGCAACCACCCTGTTGGAATAAATAACGCTGTGATGATCCCCCAGGCGATAAAGGCGCCAATGTTTGGCATCACCATGTTGCTGAGGAATCGACCAAAGCTTTGCACTTTGATCTTGATATCGGATGACATAAAACACCCCTTGTTGTTGTTCCGCGCCGCTAAAGCCCGATTTTTTGTTAACAAAGTGGTGACTGCCACCACCATTACTATTTCAAGTGAAGCGAATCTGGCACTGAATAGTGAAACTGTCCAGTAAGGCCATTTTGATGTGATCTGCGTCACTAAAATATTGGGTATAAGTCATGCTTATGGGCGATCTCGATCACAAAATCCTTGTGTAGAAAAACAACGACGGATGAATAATGAACAGTAATGGGCGTTAATTGTGATAACAATCACGTTTCATTAGTCAGTATTTGTTATTTGATTGTGAGATGAATCACAAAATACTTTCAATGGGAGACCCATGAATGTGAAAGGGGTATTGGCAGGCAGGTGCCGTCACCGTCACCTGTAATAAAGTTACATCGGGTTCAGGCCATACCTGGCAGGCCAGTTTTGGCATATTAGAGGTATTTTTGCAGTAATTTCGGCTAAATACGCGCTTTACCCAGAATATGAGTTTTAACCGCTCGTCGCCGGTTTTCGGAGTGAACTGAGCCACGCTTGCCACAAAGCTCACGCTGACACGCATCGGGTAGTCAGGCAGCATCAAGCAAGATGCGGGCCTCACTGCCCAGGGTTAACACCCCGGCCTACTCGGTAATTTGTGCGTTGGTGGATGCGGTATTCATAGCTACTATCAATGATTATATTATCACCACAGTGGGTTATGTCCATGTCCTCGACAGGGGCAAAATACCCCCTGCTAATCAGGAGCCGACCATGAAATTGATAGGAACCTATACCAGCCCCTTTGTGCGCAAAATCTTTGTGATCTTGCTGGAAAAAGGCATCCCCTTCGAGTTTGTGAACCATATCGACAGTAACGGGGAAGACGTTGTCAGCCGCTATAGTCCACTGGGGACAGTGCCGGTACTGGTGATGGATAACGGTGAAATCTGGTTCGACTCCCCGGTGATTGCCAGCGTGCTGGAGCAACACACCCCGCAGCCGGCGATCCTGCCTGCCAGTGGGGAAAATGCCTTGTTCCCCCGCCAGGTAGAGGCCCTGGCTGACGGCATGCTCCATACAGCGATGGCGCTGGTGCAAGCTTTGCCACCGGCCGAAGCGAAAACTCAAACCCACATCGAGCTTAAGGCCCGGATCGATAGCGCCCTGGACTGGCTGGAGGCCCGCACCGCCGCCGGGGAAATCACCGCCAGCCCACTCAATCTGGGCGCAATTGCCGTGGGGTGTGCCATGGGTTACCTCAAAGGGGAGCGTATTGCTCAGGGTTGGTGCGCTACTCGCCCGGCGCTGGTGAAATTGCTCGACCAGCTTTACCAACGGGAAAGCTTTGCCCGCACGGATACGCCAGCCCCATGATCTGCCGCTATGAAAGGGGGTTTTGCCCCCTGTACACTAGCGCCATTGTCTGCTGACACGGACCCATCCATGACCACCGATATTCGCGCTCTTTACAGCCAGCTCCCTGCCACCGATCGTCTGCTGCACGACCCGGCGATGCAGCCTTTGCTTAACCAGTTCGGTCACACCCGGCTGGTGGAAACCCTGCGCCAGATGCAGGATGAAGCCCGCGACAGTATCCGCGAAAACCAGCAGCTGCCAACCTGGCAGCCGGACTGGGCCGCCGAGGCCGCCCGCCGCCTGGCGCTAAGCCAACAAAGCGCCCTGCGGCCCGTCTTCAACCTGACGGGGACGGTGCTGCATACCAATCTGGGCCGGGCACTTCAGGCAGAAGAAGCCGTCGAAGCAGTAACCCAGGCAATGCGTAACCCGGTGACCCTGGAATACGATATTGATGGCGCCGGGCGCGGCCACCGGGATCGGGCGCTGGCAACCCTCCTGTGCCAGCTGACCGGGGCCGAAGACGCTTGCATCGTCAATAACAACGCGGCGGCGGTACTGCTGATGCTGGCGGCCTGCGCCCCGGGTAAATCGGTGGTGGTATCCCGTGGCGAGCTGGTGGAAATTGGCGGCGCATTCCGCATTCCCGATGTGATGACTCAGGCTGGTTGCACACTGGCAGAGGTAGGCACCACTAACCGTACCCATTTAAAGGATTATCGCGCCGCAATTGCCGATAATACCGGCCTGTTAATGAAAGTTCACACCAGCAATTATCAGGTAATGGGCTTTACCAAAGCCGTCAGCGAGGCCGAACTGGTGGCACTGGGGGAGGAGTATGCGTTGCCGGTGGTGGCAGATTTGGGTAGCGGTTCCCTGGTGGATCTCACCCAATTTGGCCTGCCCGAGGAGCCAATGCCAGCACGGATGATTGCCGATGGCGTCAGCCTGGTGAGTTTCTCCGGCGATAAACTACTGGGTGGCCCACAAGTGGGGATTATCGTTGGCAAAAAGGCTTTGATCGAGAAACTCCAGTCCCACCCGTTAAAGCGGGCTTTACGGGCCGATAAACTCACCCTGAGTGCGCTGGAAGCCACGCTGAAGCTGTATCAACACCCGGAAGCCCTCACTCAAAAACTCCCCACCCTGCGCTTGCTAACCCGCCAACCGGAGGCCATTTATGCCCAGGCAGAGCGGCTACTGGCCCCGCTTAGCACCGCCTATGGCGCTGATTTTGAGGTACGTATCGAGCCTTGCCAGTCCCAGATTGGCAGCGGCTCATTGCCAGTAGATAGGTTGCCGAGTGCCGCCCTCACCTTCACCCCGAAAGACGGGCGCGGCAGCCAACTGGAGGCGCTCTCCCGCCAATGGCGCAGCCTGGCGAAGCCGGTGATTGGCCGGATTTCCGAGGGCCGCCTGTGGCTGGATTTACGTACCCTGGAAGATGAAGCCGGATTGTTGGAGATGCTGCTGCCATGATTATTGCCACCGCCGGGCACGTTGACCACGGGAAAACCACCTTGCTCCAGGCTCTGACCGGCATTAATGCCGACCGGCTGCCGGAGGAGAAAAAGCGCGGTATGACCATCGATCTAGGCTATGCCTACTGGCCCCAGGACGATGGCCGGGTGCTGGGCTTTATTGATGTACCGGGCCACGAAAAGTTTCTCGCCAATATGCTGGCCGGGGTGGGTGGCATTGACCATGCCCTGTTGGTGGTGGCCTGCGACGATGGGGTGATGGCCCAAACCCGGGAGCATCTGGCGATCCTGCAATTAACCGGACAACCGGCGCTGACGGTGGCGCTCACCAAAGCAGACCGGGTGGATAGCCAACGGGTTGAGCAGGTACGCCTTCAGGTTTTGGCGCTAGTGGCAGAAATGGGTTGGGCCAACGCCCCGCTGTTTGTCACCGCCGCCGCCCGGGGCGACGGCATCGAAGCACTGCGCCACCATTTGCGTATGCTTTCCCCACGCACCCATCTGGCCGATAGCCGCTTCCGTCTGGCTATCGACCGGGCCTTCACCATTAAAGGCGCGGGGCTGGTGGTCACCGGCACCGCCCTGAGTGGGCAAGTGAAAATCGGGGATTCCCTGTGGCTCACCGGGGCGGATACCCCGGTGCGGGTGCGCGGTATTCATGCCCAGGATCAAACCACCGAGCAGGCCGGGGCCGGGCAGCGTATCGCCCTGAATATTACCGGCAGCGTGGAGAAAGCCGATGTTAGCCGGGGGGACTGGCTGCTGGCGCAGCAGCCGCTGGAGCCGGTGGAACGGCTGATTGTGGCGCTGGAACACTGCCAGCCCCTGGGCCAGTGGCAGCCGCTGCATATTCACCACGGGGCCAGCCACATTACGGGCCGGGTTTCCCTGCTGGAGAACCACCTCGCCGAGCTGGTGCTGGACAGCCCGCTGTGGCTGGCGGATAACGACCGTCTGGTGCTGCGGGATATCAGCGCTAAAACCACCCTGGGTGGGGCGCGGGCGATCCTGCTGCATCCGCCGAAACGCGGCAAACGCCAGCCGGCCTTCCTGCACTGGCTGGCGGAACTGGCCGCCGCCGGGGAGGATCATGGCCGGGTGCTGGATTTACACCTCAGCCATGGGGCTGTCGCCAGCGCTGAATTTGGCTGGGCGCGCCAACTCACGGCCCAGGGGATGGGAGTTTATCTGGCCGATCGCCCGTTGATTCAGGCCGGGGGCTGGCTGTTAAGTGACGCCACCGCCCTGCGCTGGCAGGAGAAGCTGCTGGCGGTGCTGGAGCGCTACCACCAGCAGCATGATGATCAGCCGGGGCCGGGCCGGGAGCGCTTGCGCCGGATGGCACTGCCTGCGGAGCCAGAGCCGCTGGTGCTGGCCCTTGTCGAGCGTATGCGCCAGCAACACCTGCTGGAGAGCCGCCAGGGTTGGCTGCATCTGCCGGGACATCAGCCGGGCTTTACCCCCCACCAGGAAGCATTGTGGCAGGCCATTGCCGGGCGTTTCGCCGATGACCCATGGTGGGTACGGGACCTCGCCAAAGAGACCGGGGTCGAAGAAGCCGAAATCCGCCAACTGATGCGGTTGGCGGCCCAGCTAGGCTATGTGGTGGCGGTGGTAAAAGACCGCTACTTCCTGCAATCCCGTATCCAGGCATTTGCCGAGTTGATCCGCGAGCTGGATCAGGAGAAAGGTTCCACCGATGCGGCGGATTTCCGCGACCAATTGGGCGTTGGCCGCAAACTGGCGATTCAAATCCTGGAATTCTTTGACCGCAGCGGTTTTACCCGCCGCCGGGGAAACGATCGCATACTGCGGGACAGCGCCCTATTTACCCGCGCTTGATCATATTCGGGGCTAATGCCCCGAATTTATTCATTCTTGTTAATTAAATACCAATTGGGAAATTTGTGCACCAAAGCACACAGGATTGCCTGTTATAAAACCTAAGTCACTTTCCCGCTATCCCCTGGCGGCTATGTTGAAAGGCCTTTTTATCGCTAAGGATAACGATAATGGCTTCAACATTTTATATCCCCGCAGTGAATATCATCGGGGCCGATGCGCTCCAGGATGCCATGAAAACCATGCGCGAATATGGCCTGTTTCGTGCGCTGATTGTTACCGATGCCCCGCTGGTTGCGCTGGGTATGACCACCCAAATTCAATCGATGCTGGCCCAGAATGATATCGGCAGCGTTATTTACTCCGGCACCCACCCTAACCCTACCGTTAGTAACGTGATGGATGGCCTGGAACTATTAAAGAAAAATAACTGCGATTGCGTGGTTTCACTGGGCGGCGGCTCACCCCATGACTGCGCCAAGGGTATCGCCCTGCTTGCCACCAACGGCGGCCAGATTAATGACTATGAAGGCGTTGACCGTTCGGCCAAACCACAGCTGCCGATGATTGCCATTAATACCACCGCAGGCACCGCCTCAGAGATGACCCGTTTTTGTATCATTACCGACGAACAGCGCCACATTAAAATGGCCATCGTCGACAAACACGTCACCCCGCTGCTGTCGGTGAATGACCCTTCGCTGATGAAAGGGATGCCGAAATCGTTAACCGCAGCCACCGGCATGGATGCCCTGACCCACGCCATTGAAGCTTATGTTTCCACTGCCGCAAACCCGATCACCGATGCCTGCGCCTTACAGGCCATCACGATGGTGCACCATTGGCTTCCAAAAGCAGTGGACGACGGTAACAATGCCGAGGCCCGCGAAGCCATGGCCTACGCCCAGTTCCTGGCGGGTATGGCCTTTAACAATGCCTCTCTGGGCTATGTTCATGCCATGGCCCACCAGTTAGGTGGCTTCTACGATCTGCCCCACGGGGTATGTAATGCCATCTTACTGCCCCATGTTCAGGCTTATAATGCCCGAGCCGCCGCAGGCCGCTTGAGTGATTGTGCCGCCGCTATGGGAATAGATGTCACGTTGATGGACCACAAACAGGGTGCTCAGGCCGCCATTGACGCTATCCGTCTGCTGGCCCGCCGCGTAAATATCCCTGCTGGGCTAAAGGATCTTTACGTGCGCGAGGAGGATATTTCTACTCTCGCCACTAATGCCCTGAAGGACGCCTGCGCCCTGACTAACCCGGTGCAGGGCACCCACGAAGAAGTGATGGGGATTTTCCGTAACGCCATGTAATCCCTGGCCCGCTGGCGGTTCAAAAACCAGCGGGCGCTACGCTTTTAGGGTATCCATATCAGGAAAACCCTCAACAATTACTTTCCGCTACTTCCATATAAACGCCGGGAATTATCTTCGATCTTGCCGCTAATGCGCCGGTTTTGCATGGTGCGGCTCCAGCTAGTTGATAACCCCGCCACTGACAGTAAGCGATGGTAAGCGTCATCGTCATAAGGCATATGCCAGGCGATAGCGATAGCTTCTGCCACCGTCACATCACTCAAGCGTGACACCAGTTCCAGCGGGGCATCGCTCGACACCTGGCTACCCGCAATCACTCGGTACAGCCAACCGCAGCGGGTGCGCTCTTGCATCAACTCCGTTAAGTTAGAAATGCCAAAATGGGCGTTGAGTTTGTAGCAGGGTGAGCGGGGCTGGGACACCTGAATCAGGGTATTGCCCCAGCGGTAGATATCACCCATATAGACGCTGTGTTCTGTCATGCCAACGGTGGAAAAGTTTTCGCCAAAGGCCGGGGGATTGAACAGGTCGGCCTGCTCGGGGAATTCCCTGGCCCACTCGGCATAGTGTTCGGCAGGGTACTGGCACAGCGCGCGCTCCGGCCCGCCGTGGATAATTTTCTCCGCCTGTTGGTCGCCCTCGATCCCAACCGATGTCAGGGTCAGTTCCCCTTCGACCTGGTATTTAGCAATCGCGCTGGGGCGGCTGCCGGGGTAGTCCTGAATTTTGCCGGTGAATACTTGTAATGGATAGTGCATGGCCTTTTCCTTGTGCGGCATGACGGAAAGTTCACTATACATTAGCCGGAAGAGGAGCCAAAAAAAACGGGCCATCAGGCCCGTTTGGTCTCGCTGTGAGTGCGATTATTTTTTGTTGGCGAAACGGGTAGCTGCTTCGTCCCAGTTCACCACGTTCCAGAACTCTTTGATGTAGTCCGGGCGGCGGTTTTGGAATTTCAGATAGTAGGCGTGTTCCCACACATCCAGGCCCAGGATTGGGAAGCCGGAAGCACCGGAAATTGCTTCACCCATCAGCGGGCTATCCTGGTTTGCGGTGGAAACCACAGCCAGTTTGTCGCCTTTCAACACCAGCCAGGCCCAACCAGAACCAAAGCGGGTGGCAGCGGCTTTCTCAAACTCTTCTTTGAATTTATCCACGCTACCGAAATCGCGCTCGATGGCGGCTTTCAGATCGCCCTGTAAAGAAGTGCCCTTTTTCAAACCTTTCCAGAACAGGCTGTGGTTAGCGTGGCCGCCGGCGTTGTTGCGCAGCACGGTTTTCTTATCGGCTGGAACCTGGTCCAGCTTAGTTATCAGCTCTTCGGCAGACAAATCAGCGAACTCAGGCAGGCTTTCCAGCGCTGCGTTAGCGTTGTTCACGTAGGTCTGATGGTGCTTAGTATGGTGAATTTCCATGGTTTGCTTGTCGAAGTGCGGCTCAAGTGCGTCATAGGCGTAAGGCAGTGATGGCAGGGTATAGCTCATATTCATCTCCATTATCGTCTTGCGGCAAATTTGTAACGCCGCGTATGCAGTTGGGTCATTATAGTTAATTAAATGATATTGAAAATGATTATCAATGCCATACTTTTTTTATGGTCTTTACCCCGCACGAAATGACGAAAACTGTGAAGGCGAGCAGTAGCTTCCCTTGTTTTTTGCCAACCTCCTGTTGCTTGCGGCAGCGGCCCAAAGGTTATTCAGCCGGTTACTTTTTAGACTCTGGTGCCATGGGGTGTATTGCACACCCCGTCCCACGCGACAAACGAGGATATGAAAATGAGTAACGCGATAACGATGGGGATTATTTGGCATCTGATAGGTGCGGCCAGCGCCGCTTGCTTCTACGCCCCTTTTAAACAAGTTAAAAATTGGTCTTGGGAAACCATGTGGTCGGTGGGCGGCGTGGTTTCTTGGCTGATCCTGCCCTGGGCCATCAGCTATGCCCTGCTACCAGATTTCTGGGCCTATTACGGCTCCTTTAGCGCCGCCACCCTGCTGCCCGTGTTCCTGTTTGGCGCCATGTGGGGCATCGGCAATATTAACTATGGCCTGACCATGCGCTATTTGGGAATGTCGATGGGGATTGGGATTGCCATCGGCATCACCCTGATTGTCGGCACCCTGATGACGCCTATTTTAAACGGCCACTTTGATGTGCTGGTGGGTACGGAAGGCGGGCGCATGACCCTGTTGGGCGTCTTCGTTGCCGTGATTGGCGTGGGGATTGTCACCCGCGCTGGGCAATAGAAAGAGCGCAAAATGGGCATCAAAGCCGAAGAATTAAACCTGAAAAAAGGGCTGATTCTGGCGGTCATGTGCGGGATTTTTTCCGCCGGGATGTCCTTCGCCATGGATGCTGCCAAACCGATGCATGAAGCCGCTGCCAACCTCGGGGTAGATCCGCTGTATGTAGCACTCCCAAGCTATGTGGTGATTATGGGCGGGGGCGCATTGATAAACCTCGGCTTCTGCTTTATCCGCCTGTGGAAAGTCCCTGGCCTGTCAGTGAAGCAGGACTTCTCGCTGATGAAACCAATGATCATCAGTAACGTGCTGTTCTCGGCGCTGGCCGGGCTAATGTGGTATCTGCAATTCTTCTTCTATGCCTGGGGCCACGCCCGCATCCCGGCCCAGTATGATTATATGAGCTGGATGCTGCACATGAGCTTCTACGTGCTGTGCGGTGGGCTGGTTGGTCTTATTATGAAAGAGTGGAATAACGCGGGCCGCCGCCCGGTTGGAGTACTGAGCATTGGGTGTGTGGTAATTATTATTGCTGCCAATATCGTTGGCCTGGGTATGGCTAACTGATTGATAAAACCGCCCGTGGGCCAGGACATAGCCTGCCCACGGATATATATTTAATATAACTGACCGCATCTGAAGAGAAAATGATAATATTTTCTCTTAATACCCTCTGATGAGAATTTGCCCGTTACAAACAATGTAGCAAATTCTTCACAAAAAGTTTTTCTTGCACTTAATAGGTCATCCTTTCCATTTAATTTTGGCCACCCAGCAGTAATTTTAGCCATTAATTGTACAAAATCTTCTTTATTTCCTGATTTGAGACTCTTAAAGAGCTTCATAAATATCACTCGATCGTACATGGATGCATGTACACTATATCCCCCTTCACCATGTGCAGGAGAAGACCTTTGATTAAAATGAGCATGTGCACGCTCATCACTGACATCCGACCAGTTCCCCTTACTCACTTTTGGAATTTCTTCCGCCTTTTTATATATTTCAGCTTTAAGGCTTTCAATACCTTCCGTCTGAGTTGAGGTAACTCCCCTGGCCTCCCAGAGTGGGTCTGGAATAAAATCATGTTCAAAATTATTTATACATCCCTCAATAAGGCCAAATTCCGAAAAAACGTCTATCAACATATTTTTAGTGTCGATGTTTTGGTCGTTCAAGTTCACAGCCTGAGCTAATGTAAAACGGCCTGCTGAACCAGGATACTCTTTATTTATATAATCCAAGAATTCTTGACGCATGATTACCTTAGCCAGTACTTTATTTACTAACACTGGTACAAATGAAATATCAAAGTGCTCAGCTGGTTGACCGACTGAATAGCTATCCATCCACACTTTTTCCTCTATTCTTTTTTTAAAATTAATGATTAGCTCTGGGATTTC